>NZ_JASGDE010000032.1:0-12521 GCF_047607385.1 Micropruina sp. | reverse complement strand
GCGCTCGCCTAACTATTTTGGGCTCGCTGTATTAAGCGAGCCCCAAATAGTTAGGCGAGCGGTGGGGTGGGTGGGGGCCCGATCGGCGGGGGAGAGCCGGGCCGGTACCGTCCGGCTGTCATGATGGACGCCGGTCGGCACCCGCCGATCCGGTCGACATCAGCCCGGCTCACGCCGAGCCCACACAATCGGCCCGGCCTACGCCGTACCGCAGAATCGGCCCGGCCTACGCCGTACCGCAGAATCGGCCCGGTCCACGCCGAGCCCGCAGAATCGGCTCGGCCCACGCCGAGCCCCAATCGGCCCGGCGCCCGCCGAGCCGCAGACCGACCCGCACGAACACCGACCCGGCGAACCGCCGATTCGAAAGGGATCCCCGTGGCCGCTGCCTCATCCGCCAGACGTGTCTGGGTGGTGCTGTCCATCCTGCTGCCGGCCGCGGTGGTCGGGGTGCAGACCTGGCTGCGTCGCTGGGTCTCCGACGACGGCTTCATCAACGTCCGGGTGGTGCTGCAGTTGGTGGCCGGCAACGGACCCACCTACAACCTGAACGAACGGGTCGAGGTCGGCACCTCCACGCTGTGGCTGGCCTTCGTCACCCTGGGCAAGCTGGCCGCGCCCTGGGCCGAGGTGGGCGAGGTGATGGTCTGGCTGGGCACCGGCTTCATCACCCTGGCCATGCTGCTGCTCGGCCTCGGCGCGCTGCACCTGGTCCCGCCGCGCAGCAAGGTGGTGCTGCCGCTGGGCACGGCGCTGCTGGCCGGGCTGACCCCGTTCTGGGACTTCGGCACCTCCGGCCTGGAGACCTCGCTCACCTTCTGCTGGATCGCCGCCTGCTTCTGGGCACTGGCCCGGCGCTGGGCGAACCGGCCGCGGCATCCGCTGCCGGCCTGGCGGCCCTGGCCGATCGCGGTGCTGATCGGGCTGGGCGTGCTGATCCGGCCCGACCTGGCCCTGGTCAGCCTGGTCTTCGGGATCATGCTGCTGTGCCAGTCCGAGCGCCGGATCGGCGGCTGGCTGGCTGCGGCCGGCTTCGCCCTGGCGATCCCGGTCGGCTACGAGATCTTCCGGATGGGCTACTACGCCTCGCTGGTGCCCAACACCGCGCTGGCCAAGGCGAACGCGTCTATGGTTCAGGGTCTGCTGTACCTGTTCGACTACGCGTCCACCTACTACCTGTACCTGCCGATCGCGATCGTGCTGGTCTTCTTCGTCGCCGGCATCGCCAAAGCGGCGCAGGACCGCGACGGTGGTCTGGCCGCGCTCTGGCTCGGCCCGCTACTGGGTGCCGCGATCCACGCCGGCTTCGTCATCTCGGTGGGCGGCGACTTCATGCACGCCCGGTTCCTGCTGCCCGCCACGGTGCTGCTGTTGGCCCCGGTCGCGGTGGTCGGCGGCGCCGTCCTGGTCCGGACGGGGGCGGTGCTGACCATGGTCTGGGCGCTGGTCGCCGGACTCACCCTGCGTCCGGTGCTGTGGAACGGGATGATCGTGGACGAGCGCAGCTACTACGCCAAATTCGTCCCGGACCGTCCCGGGGCTATGGTGATCGCCGAGAACTGGTCGGCGGACGTCGGCTACCAACTCACCCAACGTGCCGCCAAGGACCTGGCCGACGGACGCTCCTACTTCGTCGACATCACCAAACCGGACGACAAGCTGCCGACCTTCGACGGCGAAGGCGTCTACGTGGTGATCAACTCGCTCGGCATCGCCGGGGTCGGTGCCGGGTTGAAGGTCACCATGGTCGATCCGCCGTCGCTGGGTGACCCGATCGGCTCCCGGCTGGTGCTGCCGCCGGACGCCCAGTACCGGGTCGGGCACGCCTACAAGCCGGTGGTCTGGGCGATGGCCCGCTACACCGCCGCCGACGTCCATCCGACAGACAAGGCCCTCAACGACGCCCGCGCCACCCTGGCCTGCGGCGACGTCCCGGCACTGATCGCGGCGGTCTCCGAACCGCTCACCCTGCAGCGGTTCCTCAACAACGTGCTGTTGGCGCCGAAGCTCACCATGCTGCGGATCCCGGCCGACCCGGCCCAGGCCCGGAAGGCCATCTGCGGCTGAGGTCGGGGTCGTTCAGCCGGACGCCGCGGGCAGCCGGCGCATGATCGCCACCCCGATCAGCAGGTAAGCCGCGATCTGGAACATTTCCAGCGGCCAGCCACCGCCCCCGCCGAGCAACCCCGCGCACATGGTGGCCAGGTGCAGTCCGCCGTGGATGCCGACGGCCGCCCAGAGCGAGCCGGTGGCGAAGTAGAGCGCGGCGGCGGCGAAGCCGAAGGCGCCCGCCGCGGTCATGTAGATCGCCCCCTGCCACCACACCGCGTGCCCGCCGTTGGACACGATGTGGATCAGGCCGAAGGCGACCGCCGAGACGGTGGCCTGCCGCCAGTGGCTGCCACCGACCGACTGGGTCAGCCAGCCCCGCCAGATGAACTCCTCGGTGAAGCCCTGCATGCCGAAGCCGAGCAGCAGGGTGCCGGCGATCACCACCCACAGCGGCTGGCTGCCGAAGCCGTCGGACGCCGGGACGAGTTGCAGGCGGGTGAACAGCACGCTCGCCGGAACCACCACCACCAGGCTGATCGCGGTGCCGAGCAGCAGGGCGGGGACGGCGCGGACGTCGAAGCGGAGCCCGGCGACCCGGAACGGACGCCGGTCCACGAACCGGACCAGCAGGGCGACGAGGACAACGGAGAGCAGCGGAATGGTGATGATCGGGACGGATTGCTTGAGCACCGCCAGCCCCCAGTTGCCGGCGGCGGCGTCCGGTTGCGGGTTCATGCCGGGGATCAACTGCACCAGGAGCATCAGCAGGTAGCTGCCGAAGGTGGCCAGCACGCCGAGCAGGGCTCGCAGCACGATGCCGAACGGTCCCACCGCGGGGGTGGCCGGCGAGGTGCGCCGAGAGGCGTCGGAGATGGCGGCGTTGGTGGTGGTGCCCATGGTGGGACGCTACGGGCGCGTTGGCACCGCCGGAACGCGCCCGGGTCATGACCGGGCGGTCGGCTGGTCATGACCGACCATGACCGGGGTCACGGGTGCGCCGCCGTCCGGCGTCCTAGGGTTGATGCCATGCACCGCTCCGCCAGCGCCGTCGACCGGGTGCGCCGGCCGCTGAACGTGATCTTCGTCGGGAGCGGGCTGACCGCACTCGGCGCGGCGGTGGTGCGGGCGCCGGAGCAGTTCGGCAACGCCGTCGCGATCCTGCTGTTGGTGATCACCGCGGCGCTCGCCTGGCGGTTCCGCACCGACGATCGATTCACCCGTGCCGCGTCGCTGGTGCTTGCCCTCTGCGGGATCGGCGCGGTCACCTTCGGGGACAATCTCGGGCTGCCGCTGCTGTTCACCGCGCTGATCGTCCTGGTCGTCGACTGGGGGTTGTGGATCGGCTGCGTGGTGGCGGTGCTGATGACCGCGGTGCTGGTGGCCCTGCTGTACGAGGGTTTCAAGGGGGACTGGAGCCTGGTGCTGCTGCAGTCGGTGGCGAACGCCACCCTGTTCGCCTTCATCCTGGTCTTCGGGGCGGTGCTGAGGGCCTTCGACCAGCAGCATCGCGAGCTGGTGGCGGTGAACGCCCAGCTGACCGAAGCCATGGACGCGTCCCGCGATCTGGTGCTGGCTCAGGAGCGAGCCCGGGCCGCAGCCGAACTGCACGACGGGCTCGGCCATCAGCTGACCCTGATCTCGATGTCGCTGGAGTTCGCCGGACGGGTCCGCGACCGCGACCCGGAGGCCGCCTGGAAAGAGGTCGCCAACGCCTCCGCGATGACCCGTCAGGCCCTGGCCGATATGCGGCTGTGGGTACGGGCGTTGCACCCGGCGCGGCTCGAGGAGCTGACCGACCCGCAGGCGTTCGAGGCGGTCGCGGAAGTGTTCCGCGGCACCGGCTTGGAGGTGAGCGTCGAGGTGGCGTCCGGGATCGGACGGCTGGACCGTCCCCGGACGCTGTTCGCCTATCGGCTGATCCAGGAGGCGCTGACCAACGTGCTGCGGCACACCGCCGCCGACACGGTGCTCTGCGCGCTGGACCGGGACGCCGACCGGCTGCGCGTCGTGGTCAGCGACAACGGCACGGTGGCCCAGGAACCCGAGCCCGGCTTCGGCCTGCGCGGGCTCACCGAGCGGGCGCGGGAGCTGGGCGGATCTGTGCTGCTGCGGCATCCCGGACGCCTCGGCGGCCTGGACGTGGTCGCCGAGGTGCCGATCGCGGCAGCGTCGGCGGAGGCGGCATGACCGACCGGATCCGGGTCGTGGTGGTCGACGACCAGCAGCTGCTGCGCCGCGGCCTGAGCATGCTGCTCGGCACCGACGACGGCATCGAGGTGGTCGGCGAGGCCGGCGACGGACACGAAGCGCTGGCGGTGATCGCCGCCAGCACACCGGACGTGGTGCTCACCGACGCCCGGATGCCGGGCCTGGACGGACTCGGGCTGCTGGCCGCCTGCGCCCGCAGGCATCCGGAACTGCCGGTGGTGCTGCTGACCACCTTCGACGACGAGGGCCTGGTGCAGGGCGCCATCGAGGGCGGCGCGGCCGGCTTCCTGCTCAAGGACTGCTCGGTGGAGACCCTCGGCGAGACCATCCGCCAGGCGGTCGCCGGCGGGCTGGTGATCGACCCGCGGGTGGCCCGGACCGCGCTCAGTCGGTCGCGTCCGGACGTCGGGGCACTGGCCGCGCTGACCGCCACCGAATTGCAGGTCGCCGAGCTGGTGGCGACCGGTGCAACCAACGCCGAGATCGCTACCCGGCTGCATCTTGCCGAGGGAACCGTGAAGAACCACGTCTCGGCATTGCTGCGGAAGCTGGAGCAGCGCGACCGCACCGGTTTGGCGCTACTGCTCACCCGGGAGCTCGCCGATCCGCGATGAGACTGGGCCGTTCGGACGCGCCTCGGGCCCGGTGGCGTCGGTAGCGCCGACCGGATGCCGTATCGAAACGGTTCCCAGGCGATTTATGGAGTGGTTGAGCTGAAGGATTCTTTTGATCCGTTGCGTCCGAGGGTGTGTTGCCCTACAGTGCGATCATCGAAGGCGGCATGAAGGAGTTCGACATGAGCCTTGATTTCGGTAGACGCCTGATGGTCTCTGCGGGCGCGGGTGTTATGACCCTGGGAGCTTCGGTGGCTCCCCCATCTGCTGGGGTTTCCGAGGATGGCACAAGGGACTGCGGGGGAAGCGCGCCGCTCTCATGCGTCCGGTTGAAGACGAAGGGTGATCGGTGCTGGGTCGCTCCGGGTGGTCCTACTAGCTATGTGAACGTTGAATCTGGCTCGAGTAGTTGGTACACCGGAACTCGGAGGGTCAACGGTGGTGGCTGGTGGTACGCCCGCGGAGACATTGACCTCAGTACTGCCAGCACCTATGGTCTGCGCCGCAGCTACGGCTGATTCGGATCGCAAAATGGTGCGGGTTGCCCCGATCCGGGGAATAGTCGCGGTTGTTGGAATGCTTGTCTTGCTGGTGGGGTGTATCTCGGAAAATGCCGCACCCATGGCCGCTCCGAGTTCCTCGGTCAGGCCGGTGTTCGTCGGCACCCGCACCGAATATATGCGAGCGATGGTCGATTGTCTAAAGTCTCGCGGTGTCGAGGCCTACGTCGAGGTCGGGGTCGAGGGCGACCCGATGATCAAGATGCGTATCCACTCCCGGCAGGATGTGGACGCCCAAGTGCAGATCCATGACGAATGTGAAGCTGTGCTACCCAAGGAACCCGAGCCGACGACTGACGCCGATTTCCGGCAGATGTACGAACACAAGCTGGCTGAGATCGCTTGTGTGAAGAAGGAAGGCTATGAGGTGCCTCGGACGCTGTCCTGGCAGGTGTTCCTTGAGCAGGCGAAGGCACAGAATCTGGATTGGGATCCGACGAGCGAGGTGCCCGAGCAGTTGCGCACCTCGGTGCGCAAGACGTGTAACACCGACCCCGATCGATGGTGGTAGGTGATCGTGGCGAAGGTGGTGCTGGCGAGCCTGTGCGTGCCGTTCGTGCTCGTCGGCTGTTCGACAGGAGTCACGCCATCCCCGTCGGTGTCGTCCAGCGAACGCCCGGTGTTCACCGGAACGAGGACAGAGTGGACGCAAGCCTTGGCCGTATGTATGCAGAAGAAGGGCGTGAAGGCCACATTCCGCCTCAATAGCGAGGGTGCCCCCGTTGTGGCGGTCGATGACCCAAGTGATAAGGGGCAGGAGTCTTCGCCGGGTCGGGTTGCGTGGAACGCGTGCCTGGCTGAACTCCCCGAGGCGCCAGAACCGAGAAACGACACCGATTTCAGGGCGATGTATGACCATCTGATCGCGCAGACCAAGTGTGTTCAGAAAGAGGGGTATGACGTTCCGCGCGTTCCGTCCTGGCAGTCATTCGTCGAGCAGGCGCGAGCGAAGGACGTGGATTGGGATCCGACCTCCCGGGTGCCCGAGGGCCTGCGTTCATCGGTGCGGAAGGCATGCATCGATCAGGACAAATGGTGGTGATCGCCGGCTGGCCCGCTCGACCCCGTTGCCGCCGAGGTTGTGGTGCTCTAGAGTGCGATCATCGACGGCGACGTGAAGGAGTTCAGCATGGGCTCTGATTCCGGTGGGCGCCTGATGGTCTCGATCGGCGCCGCGCGGGGCTTCGACCGGGCTCGTCGGTGATATGGCGGTCGATTGGGGCTATGTCGAAGGTGGCTGTGAGGGCGTAGAATGAACGGGTTCGGGATGTTGAGGCAGGGCGGCCTCGGCGGTGCTGAAAGCATGAGGTCTATCCGTTCTTGTCGGACGCTGGTCGCTTCGGCCGTGCTCACCGTGTCGCTATCAGCTTGCTCTGCGAGTGTGCAGCCGTCGGCATCGACGGTGCCGAGTCAGAGACCCACGTTTGCAGGGACGGTCTCTGAGTACACACGAGCGCTGGTTGACTGCTTGAAGCGGGCAGGTTTGGATGCCTCCGTCGGCACTGGTCCGGACGGTCGCGCGCAGGCGACGTTTCCTGCCAGGTCCCGCGAGGAGTTGGAACGCAACAGCAAGGTAATTGAGGCCTGTAAGGCGACGTTGCCGGAAAGGCCTGAGCCGAAGAATGACGCTGACTTCAAGCTGATGTACGACCATCTCGTGGGTCAATCGCGATGCATCAAGAGTGAGGGTTACGACGTTCCTCCCGTGCCGTCCTGGCAGTCCTTCCTCGATGCTGTCCGTGGCGACCGGCTGGATTGGGAGCCGTTGGCTCTGGTTCCGGAGGGTCTGTGGGACGAAGTCAGGAAGAAGTGCGTCAATCCCGAAATCTGGTGGTAGCGGCGGTGGGCACATCAACGACCTCCTGGCCGGCCACCTCCAACGGAATCGTGTGACGTGGCCAAGCTCGGAATGATCGCGGGCGGGCTGGCATTGCTGCTCGCCGGTACCGGCATCGGTTGGGCCGCCTCGGTGGTGACCCGCGAGCCGCCGGAGGTGGCGTCCGAAGCGCAGTACGCGGAGGTCGAAGCCACCCAGGGCGAGGTGTCGGCCTCCGTCGCCACGGTCGTCACCGTCAGCTGGCCGACCAACCGGGCCGCAGTCAACCAGGCGTCCGGCATCGTCACCGGGGTGAACGTCCGCCGCGGCGACCGGGTCAACGCCGGCGACGCGCTGTACCGCGTCAACGAGCGTCCGGTGATCGTCGCCAAGGGACGGGTGCCCGCCTTCCGAGACCTGAACGCCGGTACCAAAGGGGCCGACGTCCAGCAGTTCAGCGCGCTGCTCAAGGCGAAGGGCTATCTGCGTGCCACGTCCCGCACCATGACGCCGGCCGTGGTGACCGCTGCCAAGGCGTGGCAACGCCGGCTGGGTGTCGAGCCCACCGGGGTCGTCCGGCGCGGCGATGTGCTGTTCGTCCGCGACCTGCCCATGCGGGTCGTCCTCGACCCCAAATCGTTCCGGGTCGGAGCCGAACTCGGCGGCGGCCAGGCGGGGATCGACCGGCTCGGCGCGGCACCGGTGTTCACCGCGACCTTCGGAGAGGCGCAGGCCCGGCAGGTGGCCGAGGACATGACGATCAAGGTGACCAGCGGCTCCCACGCCTGGACCGGACGCCTCGGCGCGGTCAAGGCCGGCATCAACAACGAGAGCACCGCGCGGGTCACCGGACCCAGCGGCGGCTCGCTGTGCGGCAAGACCTGCAACACCATCCCGCTGTCCGGAACCACCCGGCTCAGCGGCGTCGCCGAGGTTCAGGCACCGGTCTCCGGCGTCGTCGTCCCGGTGGCGGCACTTGCGTCGGCGGCCGACGGCAGCATCGCGGTGATCGGTCGCGACGGCAGCCGGATTCCGGTCACGGTCAAGGCCCGGGCCCGGGGCATGGCGGTGGTGCAGGGGTTGGCGGCCGGCACCACAGTGCGGGTGCCGGGGCAATGACCACGCTGGCCTGCACCGACCTCGAATTCGGCTACGTCAGGCTGCCCAGCATCATCTCCGGCTTCGCGTTGCAGGCCTCGGCGGGCGACCTGGTGGCGATCACCGGCCCGTCCGGCCGGGGCAAGTCCACCCTGCTCTACCTGATCGGGCTGATGCTCACCCCGCGCTCCGGTGCGGTGCTGATCGACGGCCGGCCGGTCTCCGCGCTTCCGGACGCCGCCCGCTCCCGGCTGCGCGCCGACCTGTTCGGCTTCGTCTTCCAGGACGCCGCACTCGACCCCACCCGGACGGTCCTGGACAACATCGTGGAAGTGTCCCTCTACGGCGATCTGGAGCCGGCTGAGGCGAAGCGCCGCGCCGCTGAACTGATGCTGGAACTCGGTGTCGACACCCCGGCGGACCGCAGGCCGGGCCAGGTCTCCGGCGGCCAGGCGCAACGGATCGCGCTGTGCCGAGCCCTCGTCCACCGGCCGGCGGTGCTGCTCGCCGACGAGCCGACCGGCAATCTCGACGACGCCAGCGCCGCCGGTGTGATCGCTGCGCTGCGCGGCCATGCCGAGTCCGGCGGGATCACCCTGGTGGTCACCCACGACGACCGGTTGGTGGACGCCTGCGAGCGGAGGATCGAGCTGTGAGCCGCGGCTGGAAGCGGACGCGACGGCTGGTCCGCGAGGCGATCGCGATGGCCTGGGCGCAGCGCGTCCCCACCGTGATCGCGATGGTGTTGATGGGTGGAATGACCGCCGCGGTGCTGCTCACCACGGGGCGGGCGTCGGCCGCCGAAGCGCAGATCCTGGCCAGCATCGACGCCGTCGGTTCGCGGGCGATCACCATTCGAGCCGAGCCGTCGGCCGGTGTCGACTACAGCGCCGTCGAGCGGCTGCGCACCATCGCCGGGGTGGAATGGGTGGGCGCGTTCGGCCAGGCGGTCGACGTCAGCAACGGCGCCACCGGGTCGGACGTCGCGGTGGCCAGCCGGGTGCTGGTGTCCACCGACCTGCAGCCGTTGGGTATCGGGACCCCGGCGGTCGACGGCGTCGCCTACGCCAGCCGGCAGGCGCTGGACGCCCTGGGGCTGCCCGACGGAGCCGGCTACGTGGCGGCCCCCGGGACGACCGGGTACGACCTGGCCGGACGCCTGCACACACCCGCCTTCCTTGAACCGCTGGAGCCGATCGTCGTCGTGCCGCGCCGGCTCGACCAGGTGGCGGCGACCATGCGACCAGGGGACGTCGCCCTGGTGATCGTGGTGGTGCGGCAGCCGCAGCTGGTCAGTGCGGTCGCCGAGGCCAGCCGCACGTTGCTGGCTCCGGTCGATCCGGCCGGGGTGACCGTCGCCGCGTCGTCCGACATCGCCCGGCTCCGGGCGCTGGTCCAGGGCCAGCTCGGCGGGTTCAGCCGGGGCCTGACGCTGATGTTGACCGGGGTCCTGGCCGTGCTGGTCGGCACGCTCCAGTTCGGTCTGGTGATGATCCGGCGCAAGGACTTCGGCCGGCGCCGTGCCCTGGGCGCCACCCGCGGTCTGATCGTCGGGCTGATCACCGTGCAGACCGTGCTGATCGCATGCGCGGCGTCCGTGATCGGTGCGGCGATCGCGTTGGCCGTGCTGGCCTTCGGTCGAGAACCGTTGCCGCCGGCGGACTTCGTCGCGGCGACGATGATGCTGACCGTGGCCGCCTCCGGGCTGGGGGCGCTTGCGCCGGCGATCGTGGCGTCCCGGCGCGATCCGCTCGCCGAGCTTCGGGTGCCCTGATCGGTACTCGGCGCGCGAGCGAGGGCGCGGCGATAGAATCGGCACCGATGTCCAGTTCAACCATTGATCTGCCCACGTCCATCGAAACCCTCGCCGGCTGGGGACGCACCTCGCCCGGCCTGGCCCACATTCTCCGTCCGAGTTCGGCCGAGCAGGTGCAGGCGGCGGTCGCCGCCGTCGCCGATCACAACACCGGACGCCCCTCGCACCTGAAGCGGGGCATCGTGGCCCGCGGCCTGGGCCGCTCCTACGGTGACGTGGCGCAGAACACCGGCGGCCTGGTGGTCGACATGACCGGACTGGCCACCATCCATTCGATCGACCCCGACTCGGCGGTGGTGGACGTCGACGCCGGCGTCAGCCTGGACGCCCTGATGCGCGCCGCGCTGCCGTACGGGCTGTGGGTTCCGGTGCTGCCCGGCACCCGCCAGGTCACCATCGGCGGTGCGATCGGCTGCGACGTGCACGGCAAGAACCACCACTCCGCCGGCTCGTTCGGGGACCATGTGGTCTCCCTCGACCTGCTGGTCGCCGACGGACGGGTGCTCACCCTCACCCCGGCGGGCTCCGCCGACGACCCGGACGGCAGCCTGTTCTGGGCCACCGTCGGCGGCGTCGGGATGACCGGCATCATCCTGCGGGTCAAGCTGCGGATGACCCGCACCGAGACCGCCTACTTCCTCGCCGACGGCATCGTCACGCACAGCCTGGACGAGACCATCGCCGTCCACTCCGACGGCTCCGAGAACCACTACGACTACTCCTCGGCCTGGTTCGACGCCATCTCGGCGCCGCCGAAGCTGGGCCGGGCGGCACTGTCCCGGGGCAGCCTCGCCACGCTGGCGCAGCTGCAGGAGTACGCGCCGAAGCTGGCTGCCGACCCGCTGGCCTTCCACGCCAAGCCGCTGTTCGAGCTGCCGGACGTGTTCCCCAACGGCCTGGCCAACAAGCTGTCCTTCACCGCGCTGGGCACCGCCTGGTACGCCAAGTCGGGCACCTACAGCAACAAGATCCAGACCCTGACCGGGTTCTACCATCCGCTGGACATGTTCAGCGAGTGGAACCGGGCCTACGGTCCGGCCGGCTTCCTGCAGTACCAGTTCGTCGTGCCGCCGTCCGCGGTGGAGGAGTTCAAGGCCATCATCGGCGACATCCAGCGCTCCGGGCACTACTCGTTCCTGAACGTGTTCAAGCTGTTCGGCGAGGGCAACCGGGCGCCGCTGAGCTACCCGATGGCCGGCTGGAACGTCTGCGTCGACTTCCCGATCAAGCGCGGCCTGCACGAGTTCCTGGCCGGGCTGGACGCCCGCATCCTGCAGTTCGGCGGACGGCTGTACACGGCGAAGGACTCCCGGACCACCGCCGCCACCTTCCACGCCATGTATCCCGAGATCGACTCCTGGATCGCCACCCGGCGCGCCATCGACCCCGACGCCGTGTTCGCCTCCGACATGGCCCGCCGGCTCGAACTGATCTGACCCCGCCCGCACCCGTAGACCATTCGCACCCACCGGGTGCATCCGTAGAAAAGGGAGACCACATGTTCGACGCCGTCGGCAACCCGCAGTCCGTCCTGCTGCTGGGGGGTACCTCCGAGATCGGCCTGGCCGTGGTCAGCGAATACCTGCGCCGCCAGTCGCTGCGGGTGGTGCTGGCCTGCATGCCCGGCGACCCGGGCATCGCGGCCGCGGTGGACGCCCTGAAGGCCCAGGGTGCGACCACGGTCGAGGTGGTCGACTTCGACGCCGCCGACTTCGCCTCGCATCCGGCCGCCATCGACGCCGCCTTCGCCGGCGGCGACATCGACCTGGCGATGGTGGCCTTCGGCCTGCTCGGTGACGCCGAGCAGCTCTGGCAGGACCAGGCGAAGGCCGTCCAGATCTGCAACATCAACTACACCGGCGCGGTCAGCGTCGGCGTCCTGCTGGGCGAGCGGTTCAAGGCCCAGGGGCACGGCCAGATCGTCGCGATGAGCACCGTCGCCGGCGAGAAGGTGCGGCGTTCCAACTTCGTCTACGGCTCCACCAAGGCTGGCCTGGACGCCTTCTACCTCAACCTCGGCCAGGCGCTGGCCGGACTCGGCCCGAAGGTGCTGGTGGTCCGTCCCGGACAGGTCCGCACCCGGATGTCGGCGCACGTCAAGGAGGCGCCGCTGACGGTGAACAAGGAGGACGTCGCCCAGCAGATCGTCCAGGCCGTCGCCGACGGCAAGGAGCTGATCTGGGTTCCGCCGGCATTCCGCTACGTGATGATGGTGCTGCGGCACATCCCGACCCCCATCTTTCGGAAGCTCCCGATCTGACCGGACGCCCCCCGCGCTTCGAACCCGCACTAGGCCCTCCCTAATCAGTTCTGCCCTCCCGTCGACGGGAGGGCAGAACTGATTAGGGAGGGCCTAG
>NZ_JASGDE010000031.1:0-4643 GCF_047607385.1 Micropruina sp. | reverse complement strand
CTCGGGGACAGTCCCTGAACGGTTCCGGGACGGTCCCCGAGAACCGTCCCCGTCCCAACTCGCCGTTGGACCGCCCGGGGACTCAGCCGCCGGAGACGTCCGATTCGGCGTCGGCGATGTCGGCGTCCCCCAGGCATTCCGAATCCAGCCAGCCGTAGGGCAGCACCACCCGATCGCGCGGGGAGCCCTGGCGTCCGCGCGGTGAACCCAGCTCGGCGGAGGGGAACTCCAGCGTCGGGTCGAGCTGATCGAGCAGCCCGCGCAGTTCGTCCAGCGCCGACACCATCGCCAGGCTGCGGCGCAGCTCGGCTCCGACCGGGAAACCCTTGAAGTACCAGGCCATGTGCTTGCGCAGGTCGCGCATGCCGTGGGCCTCGCCGTCCAGCCCGGCCAGCAGCTCGGCGTGCCGGTAGACCATCGCCGCCACCTCGCCCAGATTCGGCAGCGGCGGCGCCGGCTCGCCGGCGAAGGCGGCCGCCAGGTCTCGGAACAGCCAGGGCCGGCCCAGGCAGCCGCGTCCGATCACCACGCCGGCGCAGCCGGTGCGGGCCATCATCGCCAGGGCGTCCGGGGCCTCCCAGATGTCACCGTTGCCGAGCACCGGGATGTCGGTGGCGGCGACCAGTTCGGCGATCCGGTCCCAGTCGGCGTGACCGCCGTAGGCCTGCTTGACGGTGCGGGCGTGCAGCGCGATCGCGGCGCAGCCGGCGTCGGCGGCGATCCGTCCGGCGTCCAGGAAGGTCTCGTGCTCGGCGTCGATCCCGATCCGGGTCTTCATGGTCACCGGGACGCCGTACGGCTGCGCGGCCTTGACCGTCGCGGTCAGGATCGCGGCCAGCCGGTCCCGCTTCCAGGGCAGTGCTCCCCCGCCGCCGCGGCGGGTCACCTTCGGCACCGGGCAGCCGAAGTTGAGGTCGACGTGGTTGACCCCGAACTCGGCGCACAGGATGGTGGTGGCCTTCGCCATCACGTCGGCGTCCACCCCGTACAGCTGCACCGACCGGACCGACTCGCCCGGGTCGAAGCGGAGCATCGAGAAGGTCCGCGGAATGCGTTCGACGATGCCGCGCGAGGTGATCATCTCGCAGACGTACAGCCCGGCCCCCTGCTCGCGGCAGAGCTGCCGGTAGGCGGCGTTGGTGATGCCCGCCATCGGCGCCAGGACCACCGGAGGATCGACCTCGACCGGGCCCAGTCGCAACGGAGACTGCTGCACCAACTGCTGCATCCGGCCAGCCTAGGAGGTTCCGCAGGCAGGGGAAAATCGCTGGGCCTCGTCGGTCGAGCCGCGGAACCGCTCACCCGCCCCCAACCGCTCGCCTAACTATTTTGGGCTCGCTGAATTCAGCGAGCCCAAAATAGTTAGGCGAGCGGTGGACGGGCCGGGGCCGGACGGACGCGGGCCGGGCCTGGGATCAGACGGGGCTCAGGCGGGTTCCTTGCCGGCCAGGATCAGCTTCGCCTGGTCGGCGCTCAGGTCGTAGTTCAGGAAGGTCTTGTAGAAGTTCCGGGTCTCGGTGACCAGGTCGAGGTTCTTGAACTGCTCCGGATGCAGCAGCTGCGCGACCCAGAGCACCTGCAGGGCCTCCTCGGCGCTGTAGCGATCCCACGGGAAGGTGCCCCGCGGATTGCCGTAGACCTTGCCCTCCTTCACCGCACGCAATTGCGAGTAGGCAGGATCCTTGCGGAGCAGCGCCAGGGCCTCCTCGGTGCTGGTGCTGCCGATGATGATGCAGTCCGGGTCGGACTTCACGATCGTCTCCATGGTCACCTTGGCCAGGTTGCCGTCCACGTCCAGGGCGTTCCGGCCGCCGCTGAGGTTGATCCACTCGTCGATCATCGACTTGCGTCCGTCCACCGTGAGCAGGTCGGTGGGACCGGCGATGTGCAGCACGGAGGGACGGTCCGCGTCCGCCAGCCCCTTCAGCCTGGAATCCACCGTCTTGATGTTCTTGTCCAGGTAGGCCAGGTACTTCTCGGCCCGGGCCGGCGCGTCGCCGCCGAGCACCTCGGCGGTCAGCTTCACCGTCTGCCGCAGCCCGTCGAAGGTCTGGAAGGTGACCTTGACCGCCGGCAGCCCGGCGTTGCGGGCGGCCTGGATCTGGGCGTCGTTGGACGACAGCACCGCGTCCGGACGCAGCTTGACCAGTTCCTCGACCTGCAGGTCGTCGCCGCTGAACGGCGCGGTCACGTTCGCGATGCCCGGGTAGACGGTGGAGAACCACTTCATCTGCTTGATCACGTTGGTGGTGGCGACCAGCTTGTCACCGGCACCCAGCACCAGCACGACCTGGTTGTTGGCATGCCACAGGTCGGCGACCCGCTGCACCGTGGCGGGGATCTGGACGGCGGTGCCGCCCTGGTCGGTGACGGTGCGGGCGTCCGCGCCCAGGGTCGGCGCCGGAACGGACGACGCCGCGGGGCTGGACGCGGCCGGCTGACTGCCGCTGCAGCCCACCAGCCCGAGCAGCGCGGTGGCGGCCAGCAGCGCGGCGACCGCCTTGGGTTGTCCTGATCTCATGGAAGAGCACGTCCTTTCGTCGTCGGCTCCGGTTTGGTCAATGCGGGGGTCTCACAGACGGTGCGTCCGAGTTCCTCGACGTACACCACCCGCAGCTCGGTTTCGTAGACCCGGCTCAGCAGGTCCTCGCGGATCACCTCGGCGACCGGGCCGGCGTGCAGGCGTCCGGTGCGGGTCAGGACGCCGGCGCTGCCGCCGAGCAGGATCGCGTGATTCGGGTTGTGGGTGGTGCTGATGATGCCGAAGCCGCGCCGGGACAGGTCGGCGAGCAGGTGCAGCACCCGGGCCTGGTTGCCGTGGTCGAGGGCGGCGGTGGGCTCGTCGAAGACGATCAGTTCGGGATCCTGGACGATGGCCTTGGCGATGCTGGCCAACTGGCGCTGGCCGCCGCTGATCTGGGTGCACGGACGTCGGGCCAGGTCCGCGATGCCGAGCAGGTCGAGCGCCTCATGGGCCCGTGCCCGGTCGCCGGCGGACGGCTGCTGCATCAGGTTCAGGTGCGGGGCGCGTCCCATCAGCACGTACTCGAGCACCGAGTAGGCGTAGCTGACCGTGCTGGTCTGCGGGACGTAGGCGATCGCCCGGGCCCGGGTCCGGGGCGGCAGTTCGGCGACCGGCGCGCCGTCCAGCAGGATCCGTCCGTGCTGCGGCGGCCGGACCGCGGTGACGCAGTTCAGCAGGGTGGATTTGCCGGCGCCGTTCGGGCCGAGGATGGTGAACAGCTCACCGCGTCCGAGCTGGAAGGACAGGTCGGTGAAGATCGGGTACCCGGCCCGGTAGCTGAAGGCGATGTCGTGCACCGCGAGGAAGGCGGTCATGCCTCCGCCCCTCGCCGGGCCAGGATGATCACGAAGAACGGGGTCCCGATCAGTCCGGTGAGAATGCCGAGCGGGATCTCGCCGGGGCTCAGCGAGCGGGCCAGGGTGTCGATCACCACCATGAAGGCGCCGCCCAGCAGGGCCGCCACCGGCAGGGTGCGGGCGTTGTCGCTGCCGGCCAGCAGCCGGGCGGCGTGCGGCACCACCAGGCCGATCCAGCCGATGCTGCCGCTCAGCGAGACCGCGGCGGCGGTGAGCAGGGTCGCGCAGACCACCACCACGCCGCGCTCGAACCGGACGTTCACCCCCAGCGCGGCGCTCTCGGCGTCCTCCAGGGTGAGCAGGTTGAGTCGCCAGCGCAGCAGCACCAGCACCAGCGTCGGGACCAGGATCAGCGGGGCCATCGCGGTCACCGAGGACGCGGTGACCTTGGCCAGGCTGCCCAGTTGCCAGAAGACGATGTCGGCGAGCTGGGTCTCCGGGTCGGCGACGTACTTCAGCAGACCGATGACCGCCTGCATCAGGCCGCCGACGATGATGCCGGCCAGCACCAGGGTGACCGTCGACGAGCGGCGGATCAGGCGCGGGATCCAGGCCACCAGGGCCAGCGCCCCGAAGCCGGCCAGGAAGGCCAGCGACTGCACCCACACCGTGCCCAGGCCGAGGATGATCGCGATCGAGGCACCGACGCAGGCGCCGTGGGTGACGCCGAGCAGATCGGGCGCCGCCAGCGGGTTGCGGAAGATGCTCTGGTAGCTCGCACCGGCCAGGGTGAGCGCGGCCCCGATCAGGATGGCGGCGGCGATCCGCGGCAGCCGCAGATTGATCACTACGTTGAAGCTGGACGGGTCGGGCGGCGGCGTGCCGGTGACCGCGCTGGCCAGCGCCTGGGCAACCTCGACCGGCGACAGCAGGTAGCGGCCGCTGCACAACGCCAGCACCGCGATGACGATCAGCAGCAGGGTCAGCACGGTCACCATGACGGCCAGCGGGGTGGGCCGCCGGGTGTCCGGGTGCAGCACGGACGCGGTGTCGGTTGGCCCTGACCGGCTCAACCGGCCACCCCGAAGATCCGTAGCTGCGGCATGAACCGAAGTCTAGATCCGCAGCAGCGGATCAATCTGGCACTTTCTCCAATGAGTTCGGTTTATTTGGGTGGTGACGGGTGGCTCCGGGTCGGCACGCCCCACTTCGGACGCCCGGCCCGTCCGCTCGCGCCCCCGAACCCGGACCCGAACCCAGCGCTCGCCTAACTATTTGGGGCTCGCTGAATTCAGCGAGCCCCAAATAGTTAGGCGAGCGCG
>NZ_JASGDE010000030.1:0-8792 GCF_047607385.1 Micropruina sp. | reverse complement strand
GTCCGGAACGGGGGTGCCGACCGGCTGCCAGGACTGGCCGTGGCCGGCCGCCTGCCATCCGGTTCCCGCCGGCGCGGGCGGACCGTCCGGCACCGGCCGATCGGCTGGTACCGGAGGATCCGACGGGGTCATACCAGGTTCGGGAACCACAGCGCGATCTCGCGGGCCGCGGACGCGGTGGAGTCGGACGCGTGCACCACGTTCGCCTGATTCGACAGCGACAGGTCACCCCGGATCGTCCCGGGAGCGGCCAGCCGGCCGTCGGTGGCGCCGTTGAGGGTGCGGACGGCGTCGATGGCCGAATCCCCGTCGAGGATCAGGGCGACCAGCGGGCCGGCGGTGATGAACTCACGCAGCGAGGGGTACCAGGGCTGCTCGACGTGCTCGGCGTAGTGCAGGTCGGCCATCGCCGCGTCGATCACCCGCTGCTCCAGCGCGACGATCCGCAGGCCCTTGGTCTCGTACCGGGACAGGATGGCCCCGACCAGCCCGCGACGCACCGCGTCCGGCTTGATGATCACGAAAGTCCGCTCGCTCATGGTCGCCCACCCTACCGGCGCCGACCCGGAGCGTCGCACCGTCCACGGACGCCGGACGGCGAGCACGGACGTGCCGACGGCGGACGGGTGTGGGACGCCGATCCGGTGGTGCAGGTCGGCGAGCTACCGGCGGCACGGGACGGCGCTCAGCCGGCGGTCTTGGCGGCCTCCAGCCGGCGTCCCAGCAGGAAGCTGATCACGAACAGCAGCAGGAACATGGCCCCCACCGCGAACATCATGCTGACCGCGAAGCCGAGCGCGACACAGGCCAGTTGGGCGACCCAGGCCAGCACCCAGCCGTACCCCTTGCGCAGCGTTCCGGACGCCGCCAGGCAGAGCAGCAACGCCGCCCCGCCGAGCCCGAAGGCCAGGCCGACCGAGGCGTCCGCGACCTGGATCATGCCGGGAATCGCCAGTCCGCAGCAGATCGCCTCGAAGATCAGGATCGACATCAGCACCCGGTTCATCGGGTTGGTCGGCACCAGCTTCATCGGCTCTCCTCCCGGACCAGCAGGGCGCGGGCCTGCCCGGCCGCGATCACCGATCCGGCGATCAGGACGCCGGCGCCCGCCCCGGCCTCGTCGGCCAGCCCGACCGCGACGTCGATGGCGTCGGCCATCGCCGGCGCCACCCGAACCCGCTCGGGACCGACGATCTCGGCGGCGCGTTCGGCCAGCGCCTCGGCCGACAGCGCCCGGCCGGTGCCGGCGACGGTGGTGCAGACGATGGTGGTCATCTCCTCGGCGAAGACCTCCAGCAGGCCGGTGACGTCCTTGTCGGCCATCACCGCGACCACCCCGATCAGCGGGGTGAAGGCGAAGGCCTCGGTCACCGCGGCGATCGTCGCCCGGGCGCCGTGCGGGTTGTGGCAGGTGTCCAGCACCACGGTCGGGGACCGCCGGACGATCTCCAGCCGGGCCGGGGCGACCACCGCGGCGAGGGCTTCGGCGATGATGTCGGGAGCCAGCGGCTTGCCGCCCAGGAAGGCCTCCACCGCGGCCACCGCCACAGCGGCGTTGCGCGCCATGTGCTCACCGAACAGCGGCAGCAGCAGGTCGCCGACCGGGCCGCCGGCGCTGTCGATCCGGAGCACCTGGCCGCCGACCGCCGGGGTCCGCTCCAGCAGGCCGAACTCGACGCCTTCGCGGTAGACCCTGGCGCCCACGTCCGCGCAGCGTTCGATCAGCACCGCGGCCGCCTCGGGCTGCTGGGCGGCCAGCACCACCTGTGCGCCGGGCTTGATGATCCCGGCCTTCTCGGCGGCGATCTCGGCCAGCGAATCGCCGAGCAGATGGGTGTGGTCGTAGTCGATCGGGCAGATCACGGCGACCTGGGCGTCCATCACGTTGGTGGCGTCGGTGACGCCGCCGAGCCCGACCTCGACCACCGCCACGTCCACCGGCGCCTCGGCGAAGGCGGCGTAGGCCAGCGCGGTCATCACCTCGAAGAAGGTCATCGACACCCCGTCGATGGCCTGGGCGTCCACGATGTCGATCAGCGGCTGGGTCTGGGCGACCAGCTCGTCGAAGGCGTCCGCGCTCATCGGCTCGCCGTCGATGCTGATCCGTTCGGTGAGATCGATCAGGTGCGGACTGGTGTAGCGGCCGGTGCGCAGGCCAAGGGCGCGCAGCAGGGCGTCGATCATGATCGCGGTGCTGCCCTTGCCGTTGGTGCCGGCGATCTGGATCACCGGGTAGGCCCGTTGCGGCGAACCCAGCAGCTCGCACAGCGCCTCGACCCGCGCGGTTCCGGGCGCGATCCGGTGTTCGGGCCAGCGGGAGATCAGGCGCTGGGCGATCTCGTGGTGTGTCTCGGGCATGGTGCGCCCAGCCTAGTGGTGCCGTCCCCCGCCGAGGCTCTCCCCCGCCCCCTCCCATCGCTCGCCTAACTATTTCGGGCGCGCGGAGTTCAGCGAGCCCGAAATAGTTAGGCGAGCGGCAGACAGGGTGGGGCAGGGCGGGACGACCGAGCCAGCCTCAGATAACAACCGAGCCAGACCCAGATAGTTGATCGTTTGACGGCGGGTATACTTCGGCCCATGCCGCTCACGCTCCCCGGACGTCCCTGGGTGCGCTGGGCCAGCTTCGCCGCGCGGCAGATCCTGGGCTGGACGCTGATCGTCGCCGGGGCGATGAAACTGCCCTGGCCGGAGGCGTCCGTGCAGGCCGTCCGGGCCTACCAGTTGCTGCCGTTCGAGATCACCCGTCCGGTCGGCTATGCGCTGCCGGTGCTCGAGGTGGCGATCGGTCTGCTGCTGGTGATCGGCCTGTTCACCCGGGTCGCCGCCTGGGCCGGCGCGGCCGTCATGGTCGCCTTCATCATCGGCATCTCCTGGGTGTGGGCGCACGGCATCTCGATCGACTGCGGCTGCTTCGGCGGCGGCGGCGAGGTCGAGAACGGCATCGCCCAGTACCCCTGGGAGATCGCCCGCGACGTCGGCCTGCTCATCTGCGGGGCGTGGGCCGCGATCTCACCCGGGTCGCCGCTCGCGGTCGACACCCGGCTCTTCGGCAGCCATGACGGCAGCGCCGACCTCACCAACGAACTCGAGGAGTCCCAAGCATGAGTGAAAGCCGTCGCGAAGCGCTGCGCCGCCAGCAGCAGGCCCAGGCGCGAGCCAAGCGGACGCAACGCATCGTGATCGTCGGCGCGATCGTGCTCGCCGTGATCGTGGTCGGCGTCTTCGGCGCCATCTTCCTCAGCCAGCTCAACAAGGGCGGCGCGGTCGCGTCCGCTGCGACCCCGCCCAATGCCACCGCCGACCGCAGCGGGATCGTGGTCAACCCGGGCAAGGCAACCCAGGGCGCACCCAAGGTGGAGATCTTCCTCGACTACCAGTGCCCGGTCTGCAAGCAGTTCGAGGACACCTTCGGCACCACCCTGGAGGACATGGCCAGTAAGGGCGAGATCGAACTCGTCTACCGGACGATGACCTTCCTGGACAACAACCTGCACAACGACTCCTCGCTGAAGGCCGGCATCGCCGCCGCCTGCTCGGACGCCTCCGGCAAGTACGCCGCCTACCACGACGCGATCTTCGCCAGCCAGCCGGAGCAGGAGGGCACCGGCTACACCACCCAGCAGTTGCGGGTCGACTTCCCGGCCGCGGCCGGCATCACCGGCGACGCCCTGTCCGCCTTCCAGAACTGCTACGACAGCCGGGCCACCCAGGCCTTCGTGCAGGGCACCGACGAAGCGGCCGCGAAGGCCACGGTGACCTCGACCCCGACGATCATGGTGAACGGCACCAAGCTCGACAACAACAAGGTCTTCCAGGGCACCGCCGAGGCGTTCCGGCAGCAGATCCTCTCCACCAAGGCCAATGGCTAACGCCACCCGGCGGGAGCGGCTGCGGGCCGCCCAGCAGGCTCAGCAGCGCCGTCGTCGCACCCGGATGATGGCGGCCGTCGGGGTCGGCGTCGGCGCCGTGCTCGCCATCGGCGTGATGATCTGGCTCGCCATCGGCGGCTCCGGCAACGGCCAGCCGGCAGCCAACCGGCCACCGAACGCCACCGCGGCCGGCGACGGGATCGTCAGCAACCCCGGCAAGGCCGCCGCCGGCGCACCGGTGGTGAACGTCTACTCCGACTACCTGTGCAGCCACTGCGTGCAGTTCGAGGACACCTTCGGCTTCGCGCTCAGCGACCTGGCCAGCCGGGGCGAGATCCAGCTGATCGCCAACACCAAGGTGTTCCTGGACCGCGGCAACAACGAGGGGCTGTCCCACAAGGCCGCGATGGCCGCCTCCTGCGCCGATGTGGCCGGGGTCTACGACGCGTACCGCCAGGGCATCTTCGCCGCGGCCGCCTCCGGCCCGTACACCGACGACCTGTTCCGGGTGCAGCTGCCGCAGCGCACCGGGATCGCCGGCGACGCGCTGACCCGCTTCCAATCCTGCTACGACAACAAGACGATGCTGAGCTGGGTGAACGGGGTCGAGGAGGCATCCAGCAAGGCCGGGGTGAACTCGACGCCGGCGATGAAGATCAACGGCAAGGACGTCGACCTGGGCACCCTGCCGGACGACGCCAGCAAGCTGAAGCAGTTCATCCTGGACGCCGCCAAGGCCTGATCGGGCATCCTCAGCCGACACCGGCGACGACCAGCGCGGCGAGCGCCAGCACCAGGCACGACGGACCCATCGTCCAGCGCTCCGCCGGGCTCCGCGAGGCCAGGTTGGCCGCGGCGCTGAGGACGAAGTAGCCGAACACCGCCCAGGCCGCGGGATGCGCCCAGGCGGCTCCGCCGGAGCCCAGCACGCCGGCACGGCAGAGCAACACCGCGGCGATCGCCGCGTACAGCAACGGCGCACAGGCACTGGCGATCCGCCAACGCGCCGGCAGCACGCCCGGATGCCGGCCGCCCCAGGCGAACCGGCCCCAAGGGGCTCCGGCCGCCAGGCAGAGCTGGACGATCGCCAGCGCGCCCAGCAGCCCCGCGGCGACCCAGGCCGCCGTCATCGCCATCACTCGCCCACCCCGTCCCGGAGCTCTTCCAGCCAGTCGTTCATCAGCCGGTGGGCGCGCAGCCCGTAGTCCAGGGTGGCCCGCTGATAGGCGAGCAACTCCCGCCGCTCGCCGGCGGCGTCCAGGTCGCCCGTCTCGTCCCAGAGGCGGCGCAGTCCGGCGGTCTGCCGCTGCGCCAGCGAGCCGATCTCGTCCAGCACGGTTCGCCGGTCGGAGGCCGGCAGCCGGCCCAGCAGGAAGATCTTGGCCAGCGCCGTCGTCTCGGCGTCCACGCCGGCCCGGATCGGCTCCAGCATCCAGGTCCGCCAGCGCGTCCGGCCCCGGTCGGTGACCGAGTACAGCTTCTTCCCACGGGCGTCTCCCGGGGCTTCCGCGACCGTGACCGAACCGTCGGCCGCCAGCGTCCGCAGCGCCCGCTGCAGGCTGCCGAAACTGGCGCTGTAGAACAGCGAGATGCCGGAGGCGAACCGCTTGTGCACCTCGTAGAGCGACAGCGGGCCGCCGAGCAGCAGGCCCAGGATCACGAACTGCATCCGCCCTCCAATATCCCTCAAAGAGATATTATCCCCGATTGTCGAACCGCGCCCGGCCCGGTCGGCAGGACGGCACCGGCTCCGATTCGTGGCGGTGCCGCGCACTTTCGTAAGATGCAGCCCATGACCGCGACATCCCGCCCGACCGTGCCCGCTTCCAGCCCGCAACCGGGTCGGGTCGTAGCGGTGCCCGATCGTCCGGCGCTGGAGGGGCTGGAGGCCAAATGGGCCGCCACCTGGGCCGACGACGGCACCTACACCTTCGTCCGGCCGGCCTCGCGCGAGCAGGTGTTCTCGATCGACACTCCCCCGCCCACGGTGTCCGGATCGCTGCACGTCGGTCACGTGTTCAGCTTCACCCACACCGACCTGGTGGCCCGCTACCAGCGGATGCAGGGAAAGCACGTCTTCTACCCGATGGGCTGGGACGACAACGGCCTGCCCACCGAGCGCCGGGTGCAGAACTTCTACGGCGTCCGCTGCGACCCGTCGATCCCCTACGACCCCGACTTCACCCCGCCGGCCAAGCCGGATCCGAAGCGGCAGGTGCCGATCAGCCGGATGAACTTCATCGAGCTGTGCCACCAGCTGACCGCGGTGGACGAGCAGGCCTTCGAGAACCTGTGGCGGACGCTGGGGCTGAGCGTCGACTGGGACAACCACCTCTACGCGACGATCTCCTCCGACGCCATCCGGGTCTCGCAGCGCGCCTTCCTGCGCAACTGCGCGCGCGGCGAGGCCTATCTCGCCGAGGCGCCGACGGTCTGGGACGTCACCTTCCAGACCGCGGTGGCGCAGGCCGAACAAGAGGCCCGCGACTACCCCGGTCACTACCACCGGGTGGCCTTCCATCGTCCCGACGGCGAGAAGGTCTACATCGAGACCACCCGGCCCGAGCTGCTGCCCAGCGTCTGCGCGCTGATCGCCCATCCCGACGACGCGCGCTACACCCACCTGTTCGGCACGACGGTGACCTCGCCGGTCTTCGGCGTCGAGATCCCGGTGCTGGCGCACCACGCCGCCGAGCCCGACAAGGGTGCCGGCATCGCGATGTGCTGCACCTTCGGCGACGCCACCGACGTGCAGTGGTGGCGCGAGCTGCAGCTGCCCACCCGCACCGTGATCCAGCGCGACGGACGGCTGGCCCGGGAGACCCCGGAGTGGCTGACCGACCCCGCGCCGTACGCGGAGCTGGCCGGCAAGACGCCGTTCTCGGCGCGGGCCGCGATGGTCGAGCTGCTGCGCGAGTCCGGCGACCTGGACGGCGAGCCGACCAAGACCACCCGGAAGGCGAATTTCTACGAGAAGGGCGACAAGCCGCTGGAGATCGTCTCCACCCGGCAGTGGTACATCCGCAATGGCGGCCGCGACGAGGAGTTGAAGCAGGCCCTGCTGGCCCGCGGCGACGAGCTGCAGTGGGTGCCCGATCACATGCGGCATCGCTACGCCAACTGGGTGAACGGCCTGAACGGCGACTGGCTGATCAGCCGGCAGCGGTTCTTCGGCGTCCCGTTCCCGGTCTGGTACCCGGTGGACGCCGACGGCGAGCCCGACCACGGGCGTCCGATCTTCGCCGCCGAGGACTCGCTGCCGGTCGATCCGTCCTCGGACGTCCCGCCCGGCTACACCGCCGAGCAGCGTGGCGTGCCCGGCGGCTTCGTCGGCGATCCGGACATCATGGACACCTGGGCGACCTCGTCGCTGACCCCGCAGATCGCCTGCCGCTGGGACTCCGACCCCGAGCTGTGGAATCTGACCTTCCCGATGGACTTCGCCCCGGAGGCGCACGACATCATCCGCACCTGGGTGTTCAGCCGGGTGGTGCGGGCCCACTTCGAGGAGCATGTGGCGCCGTGGAAGACGGTGGCCATCTCGGGCTTCGTGGTCGACCCGGACCGCAAGAAGATGAGCAAGTCGGTGGGCAACACGATCGTGCCGACCGACATCCTGGAGCGGTTCGGCGCGGACGCCGTCCGCTGGCGCGCCGCGATGGCCCGTCCGGGGATGGACTCGCCGTTCGACGAGACCGGCATGAAGGTCGGACGCCGGCTGGCGATGAAAGTGCTCAACGCGTCCAAATTCGTGCTCGGCATGGGCGACGGCCTGGTCGGACCGGAGGCCATCACCGAGGCCGTGGATCTGTCCATGCTGGCCGGCCTGCGTCAGGTCGTGGTGCGCGCCACCGACTCGTTCGAGGCATTCGACTACAGCACCGCGTTGGAGGTCGCCGAGCGGTTCTTCTGGTCGTTCTGCGACGACTACCTGGAGCTGGTCAAGGAACGCGCCTACGGCGCCCAGGGTCCGGACGCCGCGGCGTCCGCCCGTGCCGCGCTGCAGTTGGCGCTCACCATCCAGCTGCGGCTGTTCGCGCCGTTCATGCCCTACGTGACCGAAGAGGTGTGGTCCTGGTGGCAGCAGGGCTCGGTGCACGTCAGCCCGTGGCCGGTGCCCGAGGAGATTCCGGCGGGCGGCGATCCGGCCCTGTTGAGCGATGTCGCCGAGGTGCTGATGGGCATCCGCGGGGCCAAGTCGACGGCCAAGGTGTCGATGAAGACCGAGGCCTCCGCCGCCACCGTCACCGGGCCGCAGCAGTCGCTGGACCGGCTGGCGCCGGTGCTGGCCGACCTCAAGGCGGTGGGCCGGGTGGTCGGCGACATCGCCACCGAGGTCGGCGAGGCCCCGCTGCGTGTCGATGTGACGTTGGTGAACCAGTGAACCGGGCCTCCCGGATGCTGACCGGGTTCGCCCTGGCCGGGCTGCTGCTGACCGGCTGCAGCACCGGTGCGCCACGCAACACGGCCGGTCAGGTCACCGCCTCGGCGTCGGTGGACCCGTTCCAGATCACGGTCGGCGACTGCACCGGACCGATGGCCGAGGGCGACATCGAGAGCCTGCAGGTGGCACCCTGCGACACCGCGCACAACTTCGAGGCCTACGCCACCACCGAACTGACCGGTAGCGAGTACCCGGGTGATCCGGAGTTGAAGAAGCAGGCGGACAAATTCTGCTCGGCAGAGTTCCGCAGCTTCGTCGGGCTGGCCGCCAAGGACTCCCGCTACGACATGTTCTACCTCTACCCCGTCCAGGACTCCTGGGCGATCGGCGACCGGGAGGTGCTCTGCCTCGCCGGCTCCACCAAGGGCGGCATCAAGGGCAGCCTGAAGGGCGTCGCCAAGTAGCCGGCGTCCCCTCTGCCTCCCCACCGCTCGCCTAACTATTTCGGGCTCGCTGAGTTCAGCGAGCCCGAAATAGTT
>NZ_JASGDE010000029.1:0-32305 GCF_047607385.1 Micropruina sp. | reverse complement strand
GCACGACCTTCTCGGCGGCCCCGGACGCCTCCGCCGGCGCGGCGGCGGGAGCGGCGGCGGCCGGCGCGGCCTCCTCCTCGGGATGGATCGCGGCGTTCACCAGGGCGACGACGTCCTCGGCGGTGGCGGCATTGCGCAGTCCGTCGGTGAACTCCGAGCGCACCAGGTTGCGGGCCAGCAGGGCCAGCAGCTCCAGGTGGGCATCGTCGGAGCCCTCGGCGGCGGCGATCATGAAGGCGATGTCGGCCGGGCCGTCGAAGGCGCCGAAGTCGACCGGCGGAGAGAGCCGCGCGAAGGCCAGCGAGTTGGTGGTGACGGCAGCCGACCGGCAGTGCGGGATCGCGATCCCACCGCCCAGGCCGGTGGCCGCTTTCGCCTCCCGCGCCAGCGCGTCGGCTTCGAGACCGGCGGCGTCGGCGCGTCCGGCCTTGGCGACCAATTCCGCCAGATTGTGGATCACATCGTTCTTGGTCGGACCAAGATCGACGTCGAGCACAACCAGATCAGCAGTGATCAGGTCCTGCGACATTGAGGTGTCCTTTCGACAAATTCGGAGAAGTCAGCCGAGGTCGGTGACGACGACATCGGCGGTGTTGAGATGCTCGGGCCTGGGCAGGGCGCTTCCGGCCATGGATGCCGCGGCGGAGCCGTACGCCACAGCGGTTCGGAGTCGGTCGGGGGCGGCTTCTCCCCCGCAGTCGGCCAGCACATAGCCGGCCACCGATGAGTCGCCCGCACCGACGGTGCTGCGCGGGACGATGGGGGGCGGGCTGGCGTGCCAGGCGCCGTCGCCGGTCACCAGGACCGCGCCCGAGGCGCCCAGGGTGCCCATCACGGCGGTGACGCCGCGTTCCACCAGGCTGCGGGCGGCGGCGACCGCCGCACTCGGGTCGCCCTGCTTGGCGGCCGCCTCGAGCTGCTCGGCGTCCGCCCCGGTGAGCTGGGCCAACTCGTCGGAGTTGGGCTTGAGCAGATCGGGGGCGGCGTCGGGGAAGTTGTCGACCAGGGCCAGCAACGGCTCGTCGGAGGTGTCCACGGCCACCTTCACGCCCAGCGGACGGAGCCGGCGGACCAGGGTGGCGTAGAAGTCGTGCGGAACGCCGGGCGGCAGCGAGCCGGACAACACCACCCACTCCGCGCCGGTGGATTCGGCCACCACCAGGGCCGCCAGCGCCTCGATCAGCTCGTCGCTGAGCCGAGGGCCGGGTTCGTTGATCTTGGTGGTGGTGCCGTCGGGCTCGGTGAGCGTCAGGTTCATCCGGACGCCCTCGTCGACCGCGACGGTGCGGTATTCGACCCCGAGCTGGCGCAGTGCGGACAGAATCGGATCGTCGTCGGGCGCCGGGAGGACGGCACGGACCGGCTGGCCCGCGTAGTGAATCGCCCGCGCCACGTTGACCCCCTTCCCGCCGGGCTCCACGGTGACTCCGGCGACTCGCTGGACCTGCCCGCGCGCCAATGGCGCCTCCAAGCTGGCAGTCCGGTCGAGGCTCGGGTTCGCGGTGAGGGTAATGATCATGCGACGACGACCTCCAATCCTGCGTTGACTAGCTGTTGACGATCAGCTTCGTGCAATCCGGAGTCAGTTACCAGCACATCGACTTCATTGAGTGCCGCAAAGCTGACCAATAGGGTCACACCGATCTTCGAGGCGTCCGCCAGCACCACCCGGCGGCGGGCGGCCCGCACCATCGCGCGCTTGACCGCGGCCTCGTCCGGATCGGGGGTGGACAGTCCGTGCGCGACGGTCAGGCCGTTGGTGCCCAGGAAGGCCACGTCGCAGGCCAGCCGGTCGAGCGCCTCCACCGTCTCGCCGCCGACGGTGGCCTGGGTGATCCCGCGCACCCGGCCGCCGAGCAGGTGCACCGGCCCGCCCTGCAACAGGGCCAGCTGGGAGGCGATCGGCACCGAGTTGGTGACCACGGTGAGCTGCTGGTTGCCGCCGAAGGCGGCGGCGAAGCGGGCGGTGGTGGTGCCCGAGTCGACCAGCACGGTCGAGCCGGCGCCGGTGGGCAGGAAGCGCAGCGCGGCCTGGGCGATCCGGCTCTTCTGGGCGGAGAACGCCGGCTCGCGCTCGGCGATCGCGGTCTCCACCAGGCGGACGTTCTCGGCGGGCACCGCGCCGCCGTGCACCCGGCGCAGGATGCCGCGCCGGTCCAGCACGTCGAGGTCGCGGCGAATGGTCTCGGTGGTGACGGCGAAGCGCTGCGCCAGCTCGGTGACGGCGACCCGATCGTGGCGAAGCGCCAGATTGACGATCGTGCGTTGCCGCTCTTCCGCGTACATGTGCATGGGGCCTTCGATCCGACGTTGGATTTCATTGGATCCTAACGCTTCGCGTGGGTCTGTCAACAGAAAACCTAAAGATTCGCGGATGATCGCAGGTTGTTATGCATGGTCAGCGGGTGCGGCTGCCGTCCGCGCCGGGCCGCGACGAGCCGGCCGGCGGGCATCCCCAAACCGGGGCGCAATTCGTTAGGCTGACCCCCACACCGGCGACCACAAGGAGTTCCAGATGGCCAGCACCCTCCGCCGCATCGGCGTCACTGCGTGCGTACCGATCGTCCTGGCGCTGACCGGCTGCGGCATGGACGCACAGACGCTGCAGCCGTACACCCCGGCCGAGGGCGTGAACACCGGCACCGGTCCGGTGAAGGTGCGCAACCTGATGATCGTCGCCGACAACACCGGCCAGGGCGTGGTGAGCGCGTCGATGCTGACCTACGGCGACGACACCCTGACCGCCGTCGCCGGCGTCCCGCAGAAGTCGGACGGCGCCGCCGGGAGCCCGCTGGTGGTGACCGCCACCGGCCTGCCCGCGACGCTGAGCAGCAACACCCTGGTGGTGCTGACCAATGCGCCGCTGCGGGTCGCGGTGACCTCCCCCGACCTCAAGCCGGGGCTGCTGGCCGACATCACCCTGACCTTCGCCAAGGCCGGCCCGGTCAAGCTGGTCGCGCCGGTGCTGTCCGCGTCCGATCCCGAGTTCGAGAGCATCGCCGTCGGCCGCTGAGCGGCGAACCGGGCGGGCGGCTCAGGCCTCGAATTTGTAGCCCAGGCCCCGGACGGTGATCAGCCGTTCCGGCTCGGCCGGGTCCCGCTCGACCTTGGCCCGCAGCCGCTTCACGTGGACGTCCAGGGTCTTGGTGTCGCCGACGTAGTCGGCGCCCCAGATCCGGTCGATCAGCTGGCCGCGGGTGAGCACCCGGCCGGCGTTGCGCAGCAGGATCTCCAGCAGCTCGAATTCCTTGAGCGCCAGCTTCACCGGCTCGCCGCGGACCCACACCTCGTGCCGCTCGACGTCCATCCGGACGTCGTCGACCTCCAGCACGTCGGGCTCCAGCTCGATCTCCTGACCGCGCCGCAGCACCGCCCGGATCCGGGCCACCAGTTCGCGGTGGCTGAACGGCTTGGTGACGTAGTCGTCGGCGCCGAGCTCCAGCCCGACCACCTTGTCGATCTCGTCGTCGCGAGCGGTGACCATGATCACCGGCACCGAGCTGCGGGCCCGCAGCCGGCGGCACACCTCGGTGCCGGGCAGCCCCGGCATCATCAGGTCGAGCAGCACGATGTCGGCCCCGCCGCGCTCGAACTCGGCCAGCCCGATGGTCCCGTCGGCGGCCTCGACGACATCGAAGCCCTCTTTGCGGAGCAGGTAGCCGAGGGTTTCGCGGTAGGCGTCCTCGTCCTCGATCAACAGCACCCTGGTCATGCGGCGGTCCCTTCGGCATCGGTGTCTGGGCGGAGCGCCGGGAGGCGCAGGGTGAAGGTGGAGCCCTGCCCGAGCCGGCTCCACAAACTCACCGTCCCCCCGTGCGCGGCGGCGATGTGTTTGACGATCGACAGTCCCAGGCCGGTGCCGCCATGCGCCCGGCTGCGGCCGTAGTCGACCCGGAAGAAGCGTTCGAAGACCCGCGGCTGGTCGGAGTCGGAGATGCCGATGCCGTTGTCGGAGACGCTCGCCTCGACCCAGTCGCCGGTCGCGTCGTGCACCCGGCGGACGCTGATCGCGACCCGGGCGCCGGCGTCGGAGTAGGCGATCGCGTTCTGCACCAGATTGCGCAGCGCCGCCTCGATCTGGCTGCGGTCGCCGCGGATCACCGCGCCCGGGCAGCGCTGCCGGGTGAGCGTGATCCGGCGGCTGCCGGCCTGCTCCCGGAACTGGTCGAGGACGGCGTTCAGCACCTCGTCCAATTCGATCGGGACGGCGGCCAGCAACGGGTCGCTGGACTGCAGCCGGGACAGCGCGATGATCTGCGAGATCAACTCGTTGAGCCGCTCCGTCTCGGTGGACATCCGTCCGGCGAAGTGGCGCACCGCGTCCGGATCGTCGGCGGCGTCGGTGATCGCCTCGGCCAGCAGCGAGAGCGCCCCGATCGGGGTCTTCAGCTCATGGGTGACGTTGGCGACGAAGTCGCGCCGGGTCTCGTCGATGCGCAGCGCTTCGGAGCGGTCGTCGGCGACCAGCAGCACCAGTCCGTCGCCCAGCGGCGAGACCCGCACCGCGAGCCGCCGGCCGGGCAGGCCCAGCCCGGTGGGGACGTCGATGTTGAGCACGCCCGGCTCGGCCTCGCGGCGGGCGTCCCGGACCAGTTCCAGCACCTCCGGGTGCGCCAGCCGGTTGCCCCGCAGCACACCCGAGGATGCGGCGCTGTGCGACTCGGCGAGGATCTCGTCGTGCGGGCCGATCAGTGCCGCGGCACCGCGCAGGTGCTCGATCGTGGTCTGCAGCGCGGGCGACACCAGCGGCGCCGGGTCGGGCGAGGACGCCTGTTGCCGGGTACGCCAGACGGTCAGGCCGAGTAGCGTCGCAAGGACGCCCAGGACGACCCCCAGGGCGCTGGCGACGAGCGGGCTCACGTTCGGATCATACGGGCAGGCCACCGAGCACGATCGTCAGAGGCGGAAGCGACCGCGGCAGAGTTCACCGACTGTTCACCTGCGTGTCGCCCGGGATCGGTCCTCGGGCACGACGCGGGCATAGGGTGGAGCGGGCCGGACGCCGGCAGTGATCGCGAAAGAGGAGACATGCGAGAGAGCTACCGCGAAGATCTCGACGGACTGGTCGTGGATCTGGTCGGCATGACCGAACGAGTGCGGACGGCGGTGCGGCTGAGCACCAAGGCGCTGCTCGAGGCCGATCTCGCCACCGCCGAACAGGTGATCAGCGACGACGCCCTGCTGGACGAGTTGCACGACGACCTGGAGGCCCGCTGCTTCGTGCTGCTGGCCCGGCAGGCCCCGGTGGCCGGCGAGTTGCGCACCATCGTCGCCGCGATGCGGATGGTGGCCGACCTGGCCCGGATGGGCGACCTGGCCTGTCACGTCGCCAAGATCGCCCGGCTGCGCTACCCGACCCACGCCGTGCCGGAGGGCCTGGTCCCGAACTTCGAGCTGATGGCTCGGGTCGCCGAGGACATGGTGGCCACCGCCGGACGCGCCCTGCACGACCGCAACGCCCACGACGCCGCCAAGCTGGCCGACTCCGACGAGGAGATGGACGAGCTGCGCAAGAGCCAGTTCCGGATCCTGCTCGGCTCAGAATGGCCCTACTCGGTGGAGGCGGCGGTCGATGTCGCCCTGCTCGGCCGCTACTACGAGCGGATCGCCGACCACGCCGTGATCATGGCGGGACGGGTGATCTACGTCGTCACCGGCACCCATCCCGAGGGTGAGAACTGGACCGTCGCCTGAGGCGCTGCTTGCCGGTTCGTCCCGCTCGGGCTCAGTCCCTGCGTTGGGTCGCACTTTGTTGGTCGGCCCGAGCGAGCATTCCTTCCCGGTGCGCTCGGGCGCAAACTCGACCGACGGAGCCTCGCGCCATCCCGGCGAACGCCGGGATCTCCGGCCGGGCGTTTCCAGGCGGAGGAGATCCCGGAGCAAGCCCGGGATGACGAGAAGCTATCCCGTTTCTCGAGGCGCAGATAGACGGTCGCACGCGATGGTCGGCGGGACATCCGGCCGCCTTGATACACCCTGAAGTACCTAAATGATCTAATCAACACTCAGGGTGTGCCACCTGATCCGGAACCCCAACGGCTCCTCGCGGTGCCCCGGACAGAGTGAGCGGCGAGGGAGCGAGTCGGTGCAGCGACACTACGAAGTCTTTTCGGGCGCGTCAGCGACCGAAATAGCGACCGTCGCAAACCGACTCGCTCCCTCACCGCGTCCGCTCAAGCAGACAGCACCACGAGGAGGGCGAAACCCCTACTACTTCTTGCCCTGGTTCTTCACCGCTTCGATGGCGGCCTTGGCAGCGTCCGGGTCGAGGTAGGTGCCGCCGGTGGTGACCGGACGCAGGTCGTCGTCCAGCTCGTAGTGCAGCGGGATGCCGGTCGGGATGTTCAGCCCGGCGATGGCCTCGTCGGAGATGTTGTCCAGGTGCTTCACCAGTGCCCGCAGCGAGTTGCCGTGGGCGGTGATCAGGACGGTGTTGCCGGCGCGCAGGTCGGGCACGATCGAGTCGTACCAGTACGGCAGCATCCGGATCACGACGTCCTTGAGGCACTCGGTCTTGGGCCGGGCCTCGGGCGGCAGGAAGGCGTACCGGGGATCGTCGAACTGGGTGTTCGGGTTGTCGTCGGCGATCGGCGGCGGCGGGGTGTCGTAGGAGCGGCGCCACAGCATGAACTGCTCCTCGCCGTACTGGGCCAGGGTCTCGGCCTTGTTCTTGCCCTGCAGGTCGCCGTAGTGCCGCTCGTTGAGCCGCCAGCTGCGCCGGACCGGGATCCAGGTGCGGTCGCAGTTGTGCAGCGCCAGCTCGGCGGTGTGGATGGCCCGCAGCTGCAGCGAGGTATGCAGCACGTCGGGCAGCAGTCCGCTGCTCTTCAGCAGTTCACCGCCACGCTTGGCCTCGCCGATGCCCTTCTCGTTGATGTCGACATCGACCCAACCGGTGAACTGGTTCAGGGCATTCCATTCGCTCTCGCCGTGGCGGAGCAGGATCAGGTTCGCACTCATGAGGGGAGCCTAGCGGTGCGCCCGGCGCCCGGGCAGGCATGCCGGCGATTCGATCCGGTCGCTGGGACGGCTCCCGATCAGGACGGACGCCGGTCCCGCGCCACCTCGATCAGCACGCTTTCGTTGAGGCTTCCGCGGCCGTCGGTGAGCAGCTGCTCCAGTCCGTCCAGCGCCACCGATCCGAGCGCGGCGCCCACCTCCAACTGCTCGGCGAAGCGCAGCGCGTAGCCGGTGTCCTTGTGCCGGAGCACGGCCGAGAAGGTCGGGTCGCGATGGTCGCCGGCCACCATCCGGCGCAGGTTCCGGACGACCTGGGGGCTGGCCGCCTGCCCGGTCGCCGCCGTGGCGGCGAGCACTCGACCGCGAACGCTCCGGGACGCGGCGATCCGGCCAGCACGCCGTCCTCGGCCAGCCACACCGACGCCGAGGCCGCGTCGTCGCTGACCATGACCACGACGGCGTCGGCATCGCCGACCGCCTCGGCCGGGCTGGCCGCGAGCCGCGCCCCCGCGTTCCAGCAACGGTGCGGCCCGCTGCGGCGTCCGGTTCGCCACGATCAGTTCGTGCCCGGCCGCCAGCAGCCGTCCGGCCATGCCGGAGCCCATCCGTCCCAGCCCGATCATCGCTATCCGCGCCATCCGGACACGGTAGCCATCGGCGTCCGACTGGCAGAATCGGCGGCATGGCAGACAGCACAGCGGTGGTCACCGGGGCGAGCAGCGGGATCGGCGAAGCGGCTGCGAGAGCGCTGGCCGCCCAGGGGTATCGAGTGATCTGCGCGGCACGCCGCAGCGACCGGATCGAAGCCCTGGCCGCGGAGATCGGCGGGGTCGCCGTCACCTGCGACGTGACCGTGGACGCCGACGTCACCCGGCTGGCCGAGGCCGTCGGCGGCCGGCTCGACCTGCTGGTCAACAATGCCGGCGGCGCGCTCGGCCAGAACCCGGTCAGCGACGCCGAGATCGAGGCCTGGCAGCGGATGTACGACATCAACGTGCTCGGCGCCGCCCGGGTCACCCGGGCGCTGCTGCCGGCGCTGGACGCCGCCGCGGGCACGGTGATCTTCGTCACCTCGACGGCCGCCGAGGCCGCCTACGAGGGCGGCGCCGGCTACTGCGGGGTGAAGTCGGCCGAGCGGGCGCTGGCCGGCTCGCTGCGGCTGGAACTGTTCGACCGTCCGGTCCGGGTGTGCGAGATCTCCCCCGGCATGGTGCACACCCCGGAGTTCTCGCTGACCCGCTTCGGCGGCGACCAGGCCCGGGCGAACGCCGTGTACGCCGGCGTCCCCGGCCCGCTGGTGGCCGACGACATCGCCGACGCGATCTGCTGGATGGCCACCCGCCCGGCGCACGTCAACGTCGACCGGCTGGTCATCCGTCCGCGCGCCCAGGCCGCCAACCACAAGGTGTTCCGGGTCGCCGAGTAAGGGTGCCGCGAACCCCGGCCCGGCCGCCGCTCAGCTCTTGTCGGTCGGCGGGAAGCGGAAGTTGAAGAAGGCCCGCCCGAACGACCAGACCGCCAGCAGCCCGAGCAGGCCGACCCAGAGTCCGCCCGGAGGCCCGGACCCGTTCCGGGTGAAGTAGCCCGCCTGCACCAGCCAGACGCCGGTGACCGCGGCGACCACCGCGACCACGAACCAGCCCCACCGGGGTTTGGGCACGGAAGCCTCCTGAGCTCGGGTGTTGAGCCCTCAGGCTAGCTCGATCAGCGGATCCCCGCCCTGCACCGCGTCCCGCTCGCCGACCAGGATGGCGCCCACCGTGCCGGCATGCGGCGCGGTGATCTCGGTTTCCATCTTCATCGCCTCCAGCACCAGCAGCACCTGGCCCTCCGCGATCTCGTCGCCCTCGGCGACCAGGATCCGCGCGACCGCTCCGGACAGCGGCGCCACCACGGCGTTCGCCGAGGCCGCCTTGACCGACGCGGTGGTCGGCGCCGCCTGCGCGGCACCGCCTCCGCCGATCACGACCGCGCCGAGCGTGGGGCGTTCCTGCTCCTCGACGTCCACCTCGATGTCGTAGGCGACGCCGTTGACAGTGACCTTCAGTTTCATTGTCTGTTCCTCAAGCCTCAACGCAGATGCAGCGGCTCGTTGGCATGCTGCCGGCGGCGGGTGCCGCTCTGCCAGATAGCGGACGTGGTGAAGTGGGCCTGCCGCCGCTTGGCGCGGTGCCCCAGGTAGGCGGCGACCGCGGCCGCGATCGCCACCATGGTCTCCTCGGGGACGTCGGCGTGCAGCAGCCGGAGCTGCTTGATCTCGACCTCCAGGGACTCGACCCGCTCGGTCAGCGATCTGACCAGCCCGAGCAGCTCGGTGTCTTGCTCGTTCATCGTCTCTCCGATCAGACCGGGCCGAGGCCGTGCTTCTTGGCCGGCCGCAGCTGCCGCTTGGCGATCAGCAACTCCAGCGCCATGGCGACCTTGCGCCGGGTGTCGCCGGGATCGATCACGTCGTCGACCAGGCCGCGGGACGCGGCCACGAACGGCGTCGAGAAGGTGTTGCGGTACTCCTCGACCAGCTCGGCGCGGCGGGCGTCCGGATCCTCGGCGGCGGCGATCTCGCGCCGGAAGACCACCGACGCGGCACCCTCGGCACCCATCACGGCGATCTCGGCGGTCGGCCAGGCGAACACCTGGTCGGCGCCCAGATCCTTGGCCGACATGGCGATGTAGGCGCCGCCGTAGGCCTTGCGCAGCACCACGGTCACCTTGGGCACAGTGGCCGCCGCGTAGGCGTAGAGCATCTTGGCGCCGTGCCGGATGATGCCGCCGTGCTCCTGGGCGACGCCGGGCAGGAAGCCGGGGACGTCCACGAAGGTGACGATCGGGATGTTGAAGGCGTTGCAGAACCGGACGAACGCCGAGCCCTTGTCGGAGGCGTTGATGTCCAGCACCCCGGCCATCGCGCTGGGCTGGTTGGCCACGATGCCGACGCTGCGGCCGTTGATCCGGCCGAAGCCGACGACAATGTTCTGGGCGTAGCCGGCCTGCACCTCGAGGAAGTCGGCGTGGTCGATCACCTTGCCGATCACTTCCCGGACGTCGTAGCCCTTGGTGCCCTCGGCGGGCACGATGCCGTGCAGCGACGGGTCGTACTCGACGTAGGGGTCGGGATCGACGATCGGCGGATCCTCGGTGTTGTTCTGCGGCAGGAAGCTGAGCAGCTTCTTGGCGATCAGGATGGCCTGCTCGTCGTCGTCGGCGACGAAGTGGTTGACGCCGGAGACCGCCATGTGGGCGTCCGCGCCGCCCAGGGCGTCCTGGCTGACCTTCTCACCGGTGACCTGCTCGATCACGTTCGGCCCGGTGATGAACATGTGGGCCTTGCGGGTCTGGATGATGAAGTCGGTCAGCGCCGGGCTGTAGGCCGCTCCACCGGCGCAGGGGCCGGCGATGATGGAGATCTGCGGCACCGCGCCGGAGAGCAGCACGTTGGCGTAGAACACCTGCGAGTAGCCGGACAGCGAGTCGATGCCCTCTTGGACGCGGGCGCCGCCGGAGTCGTTGATGAAGACGAACGGGGTGCCGCATTTGAGCGCGGACTCCATCATCTCGACGACCTTCTTGGAGTGGGTCTCGCCGGCCGACCCGCCGGCAACGGTGAAGTCCTGGCTGGCGATGTGCACCGGACGTCCCAGCACCGCGCCGGTGCCGGTCACCACGCCGTCGGCGGGCATGTCCGCGGTGTCCATGCCGAAGGTCACCGTCCGGTTGCGCCGGAACAGGCCGATCTCCTGGAAGGTGTCGGGGTCGATCAGCGCGTCGATCCGCTCGCGGGCGGTCAGTTTCCCGGCCGCATGCTGCTTGTCGATCCGCTGCTGGCCGCCGCCGGCCCGGGTGGCCAGCCGCTTCTCCAGCAGCTCGTCGACCCGCTTCTTCATGTCTTTGGTCTTGGCCATCTGTTTCGTCACGCCCTCTCGACGGTCACGCGGTGATCGCGTCCGCCCATGCTGACCTTGTAGGTGATCGGCCCGGTCACCGCCGTGCCGGAGTCGGACTTGGCGTCGGCCTCCGCCTTGAGCTGGGCCTCGGTCTTGCCGACGTTCTTGGGACCCTCGTCCCGGGTGCTGAAGAATCCGGGCGCGACGCCGGGGAACATGGCGTAGGTGAGCACGTCCTCGTCGGTGCCGTCGAAGCCGTCCAGCGCGCCGGCCTGGGCGACCAGCGCGTCCCATTCGGGCTCCAGCAGGTCGGCCGGACGGACCGTGATCGGCTCCTTCTTGGCCTGCGCCTGGGCGATGGCGACCACCTCGGGGTTCCGCTCGCCGATGCATTCGCCGTAGTAGCCGAGCATCAGGTCGGCGAACTCGCCGGTCATCACCTTGTACTTGCCCATCAGCACGTTGAACACCGCCTGGGTGCCGACGATCTGGCTGGACGGGGTGACCAGCGGCGGGTGGCCGGCGTCCGCCTTGACCAGCGGGACCTCGGCCATCACGTCCTTGATCTTGTCGCCGGCGCCCTGAGCCTTCAGCTGGCTCTCCATGTTGGAGAGCATGCCGCCGGGGATCTGGCTGGAGAAGATGTCGGTGTCGACCAGGGTGGCCGATTCGAACGCGGCGTACTTGGGCCGGACGGCGGCGAAGTGGTCGCGGATCTTGACCAGCCGGTCGGCGTCCAGGTCGGTGGTGTACTCGGTGCCCTCCAGCATCGCCACCAGCGACTCGGTGGGGTTGTGGCCCGGGCCGAGCGACATCGAGCTGATCGCGGTGTCGACCACGTCGGCGCCGGCCTCGATCGCCTTCATCAGGGTGACCAGGGTGACGCCGGTGGTGGCGTGGCAGTGCACGTTGACCTGGACGTCCTCGCCGTAGGTCTGCTTGATGCCGCGGATGATGTCGTAGGCGGGCTGTGGCTGCAGCAGTGCGGCCATGTCCTTGAGCGCCAGCGACTGCGCGCCCATGTCGAGCAGTTGCCCGGCCAGCTTCACGTAGCCCTCGACGGTGTGCAGCGGCGAGATGGTGTAGCAGATGGTGCCCTGGGCGTGCTTGCCGGTCGCGCTGACGGCCTTCATCGCGACCTCCATGTTGCGCGGGTCGTTGAGGGCGTCGAAGACGCGGAAGACGTCCATGCCGTTCTCGGCGGATTTGTCGACGAACCGCCGGACGACATCGTCCTCGTAGTGCCGGTAGCCGAGCAGGTTCTGGCCGCGCAGCAGCATCTGCAGCCGGCTGTTGGGCAGCAGCTCGCGGAACGTCCGCAGTCGGGCCCAGGGATCCTCGTTGAGGAATCGGATGCATGCGTCGTAGGTGGCTCCGCCCCAGCACTCGACGCTCCAGTACCCCGCGGCGTCGATGTCGGCACAGGCGTCCACCATGTCTTCCAGCGCCATCCGGGTCGCCATCAGGGATTGGTGGGCGTCCCGGAGAGCGACCTCGGTCACACCAATGGTTCGCTGACTCATGGCCCTAATCCTGGCACTGGTCTACTACCGCGCGTCGTAGAACGGCGAAATCCTGCTGACTGGGACGTTCGGTCTCAGCACTCGGTGACGTTGACCGCGAGCCCGCCGCGGGAGGTCTCCTTGTACTTGCTCATCATGTCGGCGCCGGTGTCCCGCATGGTCTTGATCACGGTGTCCAGCGACACCAGGTGGGTGCCGTCGAAGTGCATCGCGGTGCGGGCCGCGGCCACCGCCTTCACCGAGGCGATCGCGTTGCGTTCGATGCACGGCACCTGCACCAGGCCGCCGACCGGGTCGCAGGTCAGTCCGAGGTTGTGCTCCATGCCGATCTCGGCGGCGTTCTCGATCTGTCGCGGGCTGCCGCCCATCACCGCGGCCAGGCCGGCGGACGCCATCGCGCAGGCCGAGCCGACCTCGCCCTGGCAGCCCACCTCGGCGCCGGAGATGGACGCGGTGGTCTTGATGATCGCGCCGATCGCGGTGGCGGTGAGCAGGAAGCGGACCACGCCGGCGTCGTCGGCGCCGGGCATGTGCTCGCGGTAGTAGTGCAGCACGGCCGGGATCACCCCGGCGGCGCCGTTGGTGGGGGCGGTCACCACGCGTCCGCCGGCCGCGTTCTCCTCGTTGACGGCCAGCGCGTAAGCGGTGATCCAGTCCATGCCGGTCAGCGCGTCCGGGGTGTCGTGGGTGAGCTGGCGGTGCAGCAGCGGTGCCCGGCGCAGCACGTTCAGCCCGCCCGGCAGCCGGCCGTCGGTGCCGAAACCGTTGCGGACGCACTCCTGCATCACCCGCCACACCGCCAGCACGCCGTCGTACACCTCGTCGGCGCCGCGGGTCGCGGTCTCGTTGGCCAGCACCACCTGCTCGATGGTCAGCCCGGTGCGGTCGCAGATCGCCAGCAGTTCGGCGGTGGTGCGGAACGGGTAGGGCTCGGCGGCTTCGGCCGAGCTGGTGCCGGCGTCCAGATCGGCGATGTCGACCACGAAGCCGCCGCCGATGGAGAACAGCACCCGCTCGTCGATCAGCCGCTTGCCGGTGGCGTAGCAGCGGAACCGGATGCCGTTGGGGTGCTGCGGCAGCGAGCGGCGACGGTGCAGGATCAGATCCTGGTTGGGGTCGAAGTCGATCGGGTGCCGGCCCAGCAGAGCGATCCGGTGATCCCGCCAGACCGCGCGGACCGTCGGTTCCACGGCGGCCGGGTCGACGGTCTCGGGTTGTTCTCCGAGCAGGCCGAGCAGCACGGCGCGGTCACTGTGGTGGCCGCGTCCGGTGGAGCCCAGCGACCCGTACAGATCCACCCGGACGCGGACCACGTCCGTCAGCCGGCCCGCGGCGTCCAGGTCGGTGAGCACCCGGTGGGCGGCCCGGATCGGACCGACGGTGTGCGACGACGACGGGCCGATCCCGATGCTGAACAGGTCGAAGAAGCTGAGCTGCACCTATCAACTGTAGGAGGTTCCGGCGCCCGCCGATCACCCCTCGCGGCGCCGGATCACCGGCATCCGCTTGCGGAACTCGGACTCGAACAGCTCCCGGACGGCGGCCGAGTCGATCACCCCGTCCAGCTTCGGCAGGCTGCCCCCGGCCGCCTTCTGGCAGACGCTCAGCCAGGCCTGCCCCATCGCCAGGGTGAAGCCCGAAGCCACCGAGGCGTTGATCGCTCCGCCGGCGATGCTGCCGGCGCCGGGCAGGAACTTCAGCAGGTTCGCGGCGGCCGAACGGCCCAGCGTCGTGGACACCGTGGTGGACGCCACCGCCAGCAGCGCCGCCTTGTCGAACGGTAGCTGGTACAGGTGCGCGATCCGGGCCATCATGGCCAGCTGCAACGGCACCAGCAGGGCCGCGGAGGAGAACGGGATCGGCACCGCGGCGGCCGCGCCGGCGGCGGCTACCGTCGCCCCGATGTGCCGCTGGGCTGCTTTCGCCTTGGCTTCCAGATCGATCGTCTGCGCGGCCGCGAGAGCTCCGTGGACAGCTTCTGGAACGACGCGAAAGGTCGCCTGCAAGACGTCCATCAAGCCGTAGGGCGGCTGACCGGTGAACTGGTCCCTCATCGCGTAGGTCATGAACGGGCGGCCGCCGACGATGGGCAGCTGCTTGGCCTCGATCTGCCGGGCCAGCTCGACGGCGTCCGGATGGTACTGGCCCTCGCGCATCGGCACCTGGGTGAACACCACCAGCACCGGGATGCCGAGCTCGTGCAGGGTGCGGATGAAGGTCGCCTCCACCTCTTCGAAGCGGCGGTCCATGCCGCGCACGCAGTACCAGGCGACGTGGATCTGCTCGCCGACCGGCTTGGACCGCATCTGCTTCACGTACTTGCTGACCTCTTTGATCAGCTCGGCGTCGTCGCGTCCGATCTCCAGCCCGCGGGTGTCGATCAGGCCGAGCGTGCCGCGGGTGTCGAGATAGAGGTGGCTGTCCCGGGTGACCGGCTCGCCGATCCCGGTGGCGGCGACCGAGCGTCCGAAGATCGCGTTGATCAGGGTCGACTTGCCGACCCCGGTCTTGCCGAAGATGGCCAGGTTGAACCGGCCGATCTCGGCGGCCTGCTTGTCGAACTCGGCGCGGAAGGCGTCGGTGAACCAGTGCGTCACCCGGCCAGGGTAGGCCGACGACGACCACAATCCGGCGCTCGACAGGCAGTTTCTCCCCGCCGCGCGACATCTGGCAGTAGCTTGTGAAACTGCTTCGCAGGGAACCCCACAGGAGGTGGACCGATGAGCGTTTTCCGCACCAAGTCGATCGAGCAGTCGATCGCCGACACCGACGAGCCGGAGTACCAGCTCAAGAAGTCGCTGACCGCACTCGACCTGACCGTGTTCGGGGTGGGCGTGGTGATCGGCGCCGGCATCTTCACCCTGACCGGACGGGTGGCGCACGAGATGACCGGACCGGCGATCGTGATCAGCTTCATCGTAGCGGCGGTCTGTTGCGCGCTGGCGGCCATGTGTTACGCCGAGTTCGCCTCCACGGTGCCGGTCTCCGGCTCGGCCTACACCTTCAGCTACGCCTCGCTCGGTGAGGTGTTCGCCTGGATCATCGGCTGGGACCTGATCCTGGAGATGTTCCTCGGCGCCAGCGTGGTGGCCCAGGGCTGGAGCGCCTACCTGCACGTGCTGATCGGCAAATTCGGCATCACGCTGCCGAAGTTCCTGGCCTACGGGGCCAGCCCGTTCGGCGAGACCAAGGGCGTCGACCTGATGGCGATCCTGCTGGTCGTCGCGCTCGGCGTCCTGATCACCGTCGGCATCAAGGAGTCGATGCGGGTCAACTTGGTGCTGGTCGGGATCAAGCTGTTCATCGTCCTGTTCGTGATCGTGGCCGGGCTGATGTTCATCAATCCGGCCAACTACACGCCCTTCATCCCGGACGCCGCGCCGGCCGCCGCCAAAGGCTTCAGTTGGACCCAGCCGCTGATCCAATGGGTGACCGGCAGCGCACCGGCCGCGTTCGGCTGGGGCGGTGTCTTCGCCGGAGCCGCCCTGGTCTTCTTCGCCTACATCGGTTTCGACGTGGTGGCCACCACCGCCGAGGAGGCCCGCAACCCGCAGAAGGACCTGCCGGTCGGCATCATCGCCTCGCTGACCATCTGCACCATCCTGTACGGCGCCGTCTCGCTGGTGGTCGTCGGCATGGTGAACTACAAGGACATCGACCCGAGCGCGGCGCTGGCCAACGCCTTCGCCCACCACGGCCAGGCCTGGATGGCCACCCTGATCTCGGCCGGCGCGGTGGCCGGCCTGACCACCGTGGTGTTGACCCTGATGATCGGCGCCACCCGGATCATCTTCGCCATGTCCCGGGACAACCTGCTGCCGATGAGCCTGGCCAAGGTGCACCCCAAGTTCCGGACGCCGTGGCGGGTCTCGATCGTGGTCACCGTCGCCTGCGCCCTGTTCGCCGGCCTCACCCCGATCGGGATGCTGGAGGAGATGGTGAACATCGGCACGCTGACCGCGTTCATCCTGGTCTCGCTGGCCGTGGTGGTGCTGCGCCGGAAGCGGCCGGACCTGCCGCGGGCGTTCAAGGTGCCGTTCTCGCCGGTGCTGCCGATCGTCTCGGCGGTGATCTGTCTCTACCTGACGCTGAACCTGTCGGTGGAGACCTGGCTGCGGTTCGTCGGCTGGATGGCGATCGGCTTTGCCGTCTACGCCGCCTACGGGTACCGCAATGCCCGGCTGGCTACCGGAAAGGCTTTGCCGCACGACATCTCGGCGGCGATGGCCGAGGGTGTCGTGAAGCACAATCCCGACGATCTGAAGTGAGCCGGCCCTGATCGGTCCGCTGCTGGCGCTGGGCTCGGCACTCACCTGGGGGATCGCCGACTTCGCCGGCGGCATGCTGAGCCGACGGTTGCCGTCCGCCGCGGTGGTGGGGGTCTCCCAGGCCTGTTCGCTGGTCGTGCTGCTGCTGGTGGCGCCGTTCGTGCCGCTGCACGGCTCGGACGGCTGGCTGCTCTGGTCGATCGTCGCCGGGCTGTCCGGGTCGCTGGCCCTGGTCTGCTTCTACCGGGCGTTGGCGTTCGGCACGGTGGGCGTGGTGTCGCCGATCAGCGCGCTGGGGGCGTCCGTCCCGGTGATCGTCGGGCTGGCCTCCGGTGAGCAGCCGGACGGCTGGCAGCTGGCCGGCCTGGTCGCAGCCTTCGCCGGCGCGGTGCTGGCCAGCGGACCCGAGTTGCACGGCGAGGAACCGGTGCGGGCACAGGCGATCTGGTTCGCGCTGGCCGCCGCGGCCGGCTTCGGGGTGACCATGCTGGCCATCGCGAAGGGGTCGGCGCATTCGCCGATGATGACGATGATCGGGATGCGCAGCGCCAGCGTGCTGGCGTTCGGCATCGCGGCGATCGCGCTGCGGAGCATCGGCGGGGTCGCGGTTCGCGATCTGCCCCGGCTGACCCTGCTCGGCGTCGCGGACGTCGCGGCCAACGCCCTGCTCGGCGTGGCCAGCACGATGGGCCTGTTGTCGATCACGGTGGTGTTGTCGGCGCTGTATCCGGTGGTCACCGTCGCGCTGGCCGCGGTGCTGCTGCACGAACGGATGCGGCCGGTGCAGGTCGCCGGGGTCGCCCTGGCGTTCCTCGGGGTGGGCCTGATCGCCGCCGGGTGACCCGAGGCGAGCTCTACCGCCAGCGGCGGATCATCGCGATCCGCTCCTCCACCTGCTCGGTGGTGGCCCGGGCCAGCGGCGGCCCGCCGCATTGCCGGCGCAGTTCGGCGTGGACGTGGCTGTGCGGGCGTCCGGTGGAGCGGGCGTACTGCGCCACCAGGGTGTTGAGCTCCTTGCGCCGAGCCTCCAGGGCGCGATGCAGCGAGACCTCGTCCGGCACCTTGGCCCGCTTGTCGGCCCGATCGTGACGATTCACCTGACGGCGTTGCCGCTCCCGCAGCAGGTGGGTGATCTGGTCGGCCTCCAGCAGTCCCGGTAGGCCCAGGTAGTCCGCCTCGTCGTCGGAGGTCGGGACGGCATGCATGCCGAACTGCTGGGAGTCGAACAGCACGTGGTCGAAGGTGGCTTCGGAGGTGATCGCCTCGAAGCTGCCCTCCAGCTCGTCGGCGGCGTTCTCGGTGCGGTTGGCGGCCGCGAGTTCGGCGTCGGTCTCCTCCCACAGCTCCTTGGCCGCCGGAGCGCCGAGGACGTGGTCGCGCTGCCGCTCCAGGGCGGATGCGTGGGCCAGGATGATCGGCACGGTGGGCAGGAACACGGTGGCCAGTTCGCCGCGGCGCCGGGCCCGGACGAAACGTCCGACCGCCTGGGCGAAGAACAGCGGCGTCGAGGTCGCCGTCGCGTACACGCCGACCGCCAGCCGGGGGACGTCGACGCCCTCGGACACCATCCGGACCGCCACCATCCAGCGGTCGGTGCTGTCGCCGAAGGCCTCGATCCGCTTGCTGGAGCCCGGGTCGTCGGACAGCACCACGGTGGGCTGCTCGCCGGTCAGCGAGGCCAGCACCTTCGCGTAGGCGCGGGCCTGGGTCTGGTTGGACGCGATCACCAGCCCGCCGGCGTCCGTGACGTGGCGGCGCACCTCGGTGAGCCGCCGGTCGGCGGCGGCCAGCACCGCCGAGATCCACTCCCCCTTCGGGTCCAGCGCGGTGCGCCAGGCCTGCGCGGCGACGTCCTTGGTGAGCAACTCGCCCAGGTTCGCCGCGACCGTCTCGCCCGACTTGGTGCGCCAGCGCATCGGGCCGCCGTAGTTCATGAACACCACCGGACGGACGACGTGGTCGCGCAGCGCCTCGGCGTAGCCGTAGGTGTAGTCGGCCCGGGAGGTCCGGGTGCCGCCGGGCTGCTCGTCGTAGGCGACGAACGGGATCGGGTTGGCGTCGCTGCGAAACGGCGTACCGGTCAGCGCCAACCGGCGTTTGGCAAGCCGGAACGCCTCGGCCACCGCCTCACCCCAGGAGAGTGAGTCGCCGGCGTGATGCACCTCGTCGAGGATCACCAGGGTGTCGTCGCGGGCCACCATCGCCTCGTAGCTGAGCATCCCGGCGGCCACCCCGGCGTAGGTGACGGCCACCCCGTCGAACTGCCTGGACCGGCCGCGCCGGCGCCCGGCCAGACCCGGATCGAGCTGGATGCCGACCTTGGCGGCGGCGTCCGCCCACTGCACCTTGAGGTGCTCGGTGGGTGCGACCACGATGATCTTCTTGACGATCCGCTCGTGCAGCAGCTCGGACGCCACCCGCAGCGCGAAGGTGGTCTTGCCGGCGCCCGGGGTGGCGACGGCGAGGAAGTCGGTCGGTGCGGCGTCCAGGTACTGCTGCAGCGCCTCGGCCTGCCAGGCGCGCAACTTCGCCGAGGTGCCCCAGGGCGCCCGCTGCGGGAACGCCGGGGACAGCCGGTCGATGGCCGAGTGGCTCTGGTGGGCAGCTGGACACATAGGTGAGCGACCTTAGTCACCGGGGGTCGGGAGCACGCAAACCGACAGGCCGGGTGGCGGGTCAGGTCCAGGGATCGACCACGGTGACACCGGTGCCGTCGAAGTCCCGGACGTTCCGGGTGGCGAGTGCGGCGCCGCGGCTCACGCAGATGGCGGCGATCTGCGCGTCCAGCACGCTGATCGGCCGACCGGAGCTCCGGCGTCCGGCGACCACCGCCGCGTAGGCCGTGCTGGCGGGCTCGTCGAAGGGCAGCACCGCGTCCGCGAAGTCCTCGGTGAGCATCGCTTCGATCTCTTCCTGCAGCCTGGCGCGACGCCGGCCGGCCGGGAGCAACGCGGCGCCCAGCCGCAACTCGGCCGCCGTGATGCTGGTCAGGCAGATCAGTTCGGGTACCGCATCCAGCCAGGTGACGATGCGCGGCTCGGCGTGATCGCCGATCACCGCTGAGATCACGTTGGTGTCCAGCACGATCACTGGGCGGCATCCGCCCGCTCGGCAAGGTCGGGGATCGGTCGGCCGCGGTCGGTGCGCGGCGGGATGTCCAGATCGGGATCGAGGCCACGGAACCGTTCCCGAAGCCGCGTGCCCAGCCCCGTCCGGGAGGCGGGCGCCACCGCCCGGGCAAGGATCTCCCGAGCCTCGGCCTCCATCGAGCGCCCGTTGCGGGCGGCCCGGAGTCGCAGATCCGCCTTGACCTGATCGTCGAGGCCCCGAATGGTCAGCGTGGCCATGAGAATCACCTCCACAGCGATGCTAGCAATGAGTTCACTGCCTGCGGTCGTGTCCGGCACCGCCCGCGGACCGGTCGCGAGGTTCCCGATGGTCCATGCTGTGGTCATGACGCGGATAGCGCGGTGAGAACGACTCGGGTGGTCGGCCTGCTGGCCGGCGCGCTGATGCTGACCGCCTGCGGTCAGCCGGCTCCGCCGCCGGTGAACCCGCTGTTCCAGCAGCGGCTCTGGGTCGATCCGCAGTCCCCGGTCGCCCAGGCGGCCGACGCGCTCCGGGCGTCCGGACGCCCTGCCGACGCCGACGCGCTCCGTCCGATCAGCTCGCAACCGACGGCGACCTGGCTCACCCAGGAGGACCCGGTCCCGCTCGCCACGCGGGTGGTGGACGCCGCGGCAGCGGCCGGCGAGGTGCCCGTCTTGGTGCTGTACCACCGGCCGCACCGGGACTGCGGCAGCTACTCCGCCGGCGGTTCGGCGGACGCCGCCGGCTACGCACAGTGGATCGCGTCCGTCGCCGACACCATCGGATCGCAGCGCGTCGTGGTGATCCTGGAGCCGGACGCCGTCCCGCAGCTGTTGAGCGCCGACTGCGCGGGCGCCGAGGACACCTACGCCCTGCTGGCCGCCGCGATCGAACGGCTGTCGGCGAACGAGCAGACCCTGATCTACCTCGACGCCGGCCATCCCGGCTGGATCTCCGACACCGATCAGTTGGCGCAGGCATTGCGCCGCGGCGGGATCGAGAAGGCCGACGGCTTCAGCCTCAACGTCTCCAATTTCGGCTCCGACGCGGCGAATCAAGAGTACGGCGATCGGCTGTCGGCCGCGTTGGGCGGCGTCCAGTACGTGGTCGACTCCTCCCGCAACGGCAATGGGGCGCCCACCGACGGCCAGCCCGATTCGTGGTGCAATCCGCCCGGCGCGGCACTGGGCGCGGACCCCGAGATCGGACCCGAGCGCGCCTTCGGCATCGCCCGGCTGTGGGTCAAGGTGCCGGGTGAATCGGACGGCGACTGCCGTCCCGGGGAGCCGCCGGCCGGGCAGTTCTGGTTCGACTACGCGCTGCGGCTGATCCAACAGCGGCGCTGACCGGCGTTGCGGCCGAACCGCTATGCCCTGGTGTCGACCGTCGGGACGATCCGTGCGCCGATGATTGCGTCGTCCCGCGTCACCAACGGAATGTTGTGCCGGGCGGACTGCGCCACCAGCATCCGGTCGAACGGGTCCCGATGAGCCCACGGCAACCCGCCGGCTCGGACGGCATCGGCGTGGTCGATCCCGAGAGCGGTTGCCTGCAGATCAATGAGCGTCTGATCCCAGGACGCCAGCAGGCGTTCACCACCGGGCAGCTTTCCCTGCCGGGTCTTGATCGCGACCTCCCAGGCGGTCACGGCGGAGACCAGCAGCCCGACGGACCGGTCGCTCAACTCGGCCAGCACGGTGGACGAGATTCGGTCCGGCGCGATCGTCAGATCGAGCAGCGCGCAGGTGTCGAGCAGCAACGTCCGGGCGCTTCGGCCGCTCACGCGTCCTCCCCCCAGTCGGCAAGTTCCTCGGGGGTCATCGGTGCGTCGAAATCGTCGCCGATCGTGATCAAGCCGGCGAACTGTCCGAACGTGCGCGCCGGCGGCTCGGCCTTCGACAGCACGGCGACCGGACGTCCGTGGCTGGTGATCGTGATGCTCTCGCCCGCCGCCACCTCGACCAGCAGTGCGTTGAGCTTCGCCTTGGCCTCGGTGGTGCTCACAGTCTTCATGTCACCAGAATAGAACCATTCAGACCGGTCCTACAGGTCTGACCTGTTCAGGCGATCACCTGACCTACCGCCACGCTTCCAGAAGCTCGGCTGCCGACAGGCTGAGGTCGGCCTGAACCGGAGACTCCCCGCTGGGGCTGATCGCCGCAAGCGCGGCGTCGGCGGCGCGCGGCACCCGGGCGCGGAGCACGGCCAGGTGGTCGATCTCTCTTCTGCTCACGCCGCCGGACTCACGCCACTTGATGGCCCCGAGCAGGGTGGTTCGCTCTCGGTCCGCCGCCACAACATCGACTTCGACCTGACCGTCACGCGTCCACCAGGGCAGCACCGACTCGATGCCGCCCAGGCGAGGGTCCGCCGCACCCAGGAGTTCGATCGCCCGCCGGACGACCGGCTCGACGGTACGACCGCGCCAACTCGGCCAATCGCGCTCGAAGCCGGCGAAGGCCACGTCCCCTCGACCCCGCGCGATCGCGTCGACGTGCCGCTGGACGTACCGGAACCAGAAGCGCAGGTAGGGGTCGGTGATGCGGTACCTGCGTAGCCGGGTCGACGACGCCCAGGCGGGGAGCTCTCTTTCGACCAACCGCTTCCGCTCGGCCAGCAGCCGCAACGAGCGAATGGCCGCTGTCTCCACCGTCTTGCTCACCGCCCCAGGATCGGCAATCGTGCTCGCGATCTCGCCCAGCCCGAGCCGCGCAGGCTCGGATGCACCGATGGCGGAGAGCACCCGATAGGCCGCGTCGCTGTCCGGGAACTCGGCATCCAGGGTCAGCCGTCCGGTGGCGACCAGCGGGCTGAGATCGTCCGCGAAAGACTCCCGCACCCATTCGGCGACGGTCGATCCCCCACGGTGGAGTGAGGCCACCAGGCGTGGGTAGCCCCCGGTGACCAGGTATGCCTCGAAGACGTCGAACGGTGTCACCCCGGGCAACGCCGAGGCGACCTCGGCAGGATTCAGGGCAGGCATCACCAGCTCCCGAACCCGCCCGAACAGCGGACGATCATGCTGGGCGAGCCGCTCCATCATCGCGACGTCCGAGCCGATCAGGATGAGCAGCACCGGCAGCTTCTCCAGCACCCTGTCCCAGATCACCTGGAGCAAGCCCTCCAGCCCCACCCGATCGCCGGCGGCGATCCAGGGGAACTCGTCCAGCACCGCGATCACCGGACCCTCGGACGCCGCCAGGGCGAGCTGGCTGAACCACTCGCGCCACGAGTTCGGCACCCCGGGAAGATCGATCGGCAACGGCTTCCGGGAGGCGCTGATCGCCTCCGTGGCGGCGCGCAACTGGGCACTCTCCGGCATGCGGTAGTGCCCTGTCACGTACACGTACGGGGCACCGGAGGTCTCGACGAACCGCTCGACGGTGGTCGACTTCCCCGACTGGCGCCGCCCTCGCACCGACAGCAACTGCCCCGTGCCACTGTTGCGCACCTCCGCCAGCCTGGCCTCCAGCCAGCGATCGATCGCGGGCCTGGGAAATGGACCGCGGAGGGGCGGAGTTCCACTCTCCATCATCGATATATCCTACATCGATGTAGGCTACTTTGATACTGGCTTAACATCGGAGCCGTCCGAATCCCCGATCCGCAGACCGAGGGGGCCCGCGGCGTCCGCCCGGTCTCGGCAGACTCGGCCGGGGAACGGCGTCCGGCCGGGCACCGTAGAATCATCAGGTTGCCCTACCGAAAGGCCCCGCATGACCGTCCGCGCCGACCTGCGCAACGTCGCCATCATCGCCCACGTCGACCACGGCAAGACCACCCTGGTGGACGCGATGCTGTGGCAGTCCGGCGCCTTCCGCGCCAACCAGGATGTCGAGAAGCGCGTCATGGATTCGATGGATCTGGAGCGCGAGAAGGGCATCACGATCCTGGCCAAGAACACCGCCGTCGACCATGTGCTGGCCGACGGCAGCTCGGTCACCATCAACATCATCGACACCCCCGGGCACGCCGACTTCGGCGGCGAGGTGGAGCGCGGCCTGGAGATGGTGGACGGCGTCCTGCTGCTGGTGGACGCCTCCGAAGGCCCGCTGCCGCAGACCCGGTTCGTGCTGCGCAAGGCACTGGCCAAGCATCTGCCGATCGTGGTGGTGATCAACAAGGTCGATCGCGCCGACGCCCGGATCAGCGAGGTCACCGACGAGGTGTACGAGCTCTTCCTCGACCTGCTGGACGACGACGAGGCCGACAAGCTCGACTTCCCGGTGGTCTACTGCGCCGCCAAGGCCGGACGCGCCTCGCTCAGCCAGCCGGCCGACGGCGGGATGCCCGATTCGGAGAACCTGGAGCCGCTGTTCCAGGTGATCATGGACGCCATCCCGGCCCCCGAGTACACCCCGGGCGCCCCGCTGCAGGCGCACGTCACCAACCTGGACGCCTCCCCCTACCTGGGCCGGCTGGCGCTCTGCCGGGTGATCAACGGCACCCTGCGCCGCGGCCAGAACGTGGCCTGGTGCAAGGCCGACGGCAGCGTCACCACCGTGAAGCTCTCCGAACTGCTGATGACCCACGCGCTGGAGCGGCAGCCGGCCGAGGAGGCCGGCCCGGGCGACATCGTGGCGATCGCCGGCATCCCCGACATCATGATCGGCGAGACGCTGTCCGATCCCGACGACCCCAAGCCGCTGCCGCTGATCCACGTCGACGAGCCGTCCATCTCGATGACGATCGGCATCAACACCTCGCCGCTGGCCGGCAAGTCCGGCAGCAAGCTGACCGCGCGGCTGCTGAAGGCGCGGCTGGACGCCGAACTGATCGGCAACGTGTCGATCCGGGTGCTGCCGACCGAGCGTCCGGACACCTGGGAGGTGCAGGGCCGCGGCGAGCTGCAGCTGGCCGTGCTGGTCGAGATGATGCGCCGCGAGGGCTTCGAGTTGACCGTCGGCAAGCCGCAGGTGCTGACCCGGACCATCGACGGCAAGCTGCACGAGCCGTTCGAGCGGCTCACCGTCGACATCCCCGAGGAGCACGTCGGCACGGTGGCCCAGCTGATGGGCACCCGGCGTTCCCGGATGGAGCAGATGATCAACCACGGCACCGGCTGGGTGCGGATGGAGTACGCCATCCCGGCCCGTGGCCTGATCGGCTTCCGCACCGAGTTCCTCACCCAGACCCGCGGCACCGGCATCATGCACCACGTCTTCGAGGGCTACGAGCCGTGGGCCGGCGAGATCGTCACCCGCTCCACGGGTTCACTGGTGGCCGACCGGACCGGTGCGGTCACCTCCTACGCGCTGTTCAACCTGCAGGAGCGCGGGGTGCTGTTCGTGGCGCCGTCCGACGAGGTCTACCAGGGCATGATCGTCGGCGAGAACCCGCGCAACGAGGACATGGACGTCAACCCCACCAAGGAGAAGAAGCTCACCAACGTGCGCTCCTCCACCGGTGAGGAGCTGGAGCGGCTGATCCCGCCGCGGGTGCATTCGCTGGAGCAGGCGCTGGAGTTCTGCCGCGGCGACGAGTGCCTCGAGGTGACCCCGTCCCACGTCCGGCTGCGCAAGGTGATCCTGGACTCCAGCGAGCGGGCCAAGGCCCGGAACCGGGCCAAGAAGGCGTAGGTAGCGATCCCATCCAGTGCCGCGGCGCTGGATGGGTGACGGGTGGTGTCGCCGTCCCCTTTTAGGTGCGTGCCGACCCGAGCCCCGTCCGTCAACCACCCGCCGATCTCACCATCGGTGACGACTGGTCGGATCGGTGACCGCTGTCATGAAATAACACGAAAGCCGGCACCGAAGGTGAAAGCGGACACCGATGATGAGATCGGCGAACCAGATTGGCGAACCACAATTGTGGAGAGCCGGGTCTCGGACGCTCCCCCAAGCGTCCTGACCCGGCTCGATCCTCACCCATCACATCAGGCAGTCCTCCCGACCGATCTCGCGTCCCCCCGAATCGCGACTCCGGTCCTGCCCTCCGCGGTGGCTCCCCCCGACACCAAGAACCCTGCCCGAGCAACCTCAATGCCCCGTCAACGCGACCTCGATACCACCCCAAGGTTCACTCATGCATCGTGATGCTTGTATATGCGCATCATGATGCGTACGCTCAGCACATGCGCACTACTGTCAATCTGGACGCCGACGTGGCGGCCGCCGTCGCCCGGCTGCAGCGTGAGCGGGGCATCGGCTTCTCCGCCGCGGTGAATCAGCTCGCCCGTGGCGGCATGACGAAGCACCGGGTCGACTTCCGCTATACCCATCCTTCCTATGACCTCGGGCTGCAGGTCGATCTGACCAGCGTCGCCGACACGCTCGAGTTGCTCGATGAGTTGGATCGGGCCGACAGCCATGCTTCTTGACGCCAACGTCCTGCTCTACTCGATCGACAGCTCCAGCAGGCATCACGCCCCGTGTGCCGCCTGGCTGTCGGACGCGTTCTCGGGCTCTCGACGGGTCGGCCTGCCCTGGCAGACGATCGGCGCCTTCCTCCGGATCTCCACCCACCCGCGGGTGTTCGCGCGACCGCTCCGGCCCGACCAGGCGTGGGAGGTCGTGGAGCAGTGGCTGAACGCGCCCAACTGCTGGGTTCCAGAGACCTCGGAAGCGACCGCACGCATCCTCGGCGCGTTGATCGGCGACCTCGATCTCCGTGGCAACCTGATCACAGACGCTCAACTGGCGGCATTGGCGCTTGAGCACGGCGTTGGCGTGGTGTCGGCTGACACCGACTTCGCTCGCTTTCCCGGTCTGCGCTGGGTCAACCCGCTGACCGGCTGAGTTGCCGCGGACATGCGGAGAGCCGGGTCTGGACGCTCCTCCTGCGTCTCGACCCGGCTCGATCCGTCTCGCCACTTCCTGAGCGGTTCCCCCCGATCCTGCTCTGTAGCGGCTGCGCCCCCCGGCACAACAAGAACTCTGCCGGAGCATCCTCAACGATTCGTAAACGCGTCCTCCGGACCGGCCCAAGATCCACTGCGGACTTCGCCGGGCGCCCGACGATAGGGTCAGCACCATGGCTGAACACTTCCCGCACGGCGTCCGTTCCGAGGTCGGACGGCTGCGCACCGTCATGCTGCACCGCCCCGGCAACGAGTTGCGCCGGCTGACCCCGCGCAACAACGACGCGCTGCTGTTCGACGGGCTGCCCTGGGTGGATCGCGCCCAGGCCGAGCACGACGCCTTCGCCGGCGCGCTGCTCAGCCGCGGCGTCGAAGTGCTCTACCTGAGCCGGCTGCTGGTCGAGACCCTCGGCGACGCCGAGGCCCGCGAGACCGCCATCGCGCACACCATGACCGACCTGCGGCTCGGCGACACGCTGCGCGACTACCTCACCGACCTGCTGCACGACAAGGATCCCGAGGAACTGGCCGAGATCCTGATGGCCGGGCTGCGCAACGACGAGGTGTCCGGCACCGGCAGCCTGGTGGCGGCCCTGCACGCCCCGGACGACTTCCTGATCGACCCGCTGCCGAACCTGCTGTTCACCCGCGACTCCAGCGTCTGGGTGGGCGATCGGGTGACGGTCACCTCGCTGGCGATGCCGGCCCGGGTCCGCGAGACCCAGCTGACCGAGCTGATCTACCAGTTCCATCCCCGGTTCGCCGACACCGAGCGGATCCACGGCTGGGACAAGGAGTTCCTGGAGGGCGGCGACGTGCTGGCGCTGGCCGAGGGCGTGCTGGCGGTCGGCGTCGGGGAACGCACCCGTCCGGCCGGCGCCGAGCGGCTGGCCCGGACGGCCTTCGCCCACGGCCTGGCGCACACCGTGCTGGCCGTGCCGATCGACCAGGACCGGGCCACCATGCACCTGGACACCATCTGCACCATGGTCGACGTGGACGCCATGGTGATGTACCCCAACGTCGCCCACCGGCTGGCCGCCGCCACCCTGACGCCGGACGGCGACGGCGGCGTCCGGGTGGAGCCGCTGCAGCCGTTCCTGGACGCCGCGGCGCGCGCGATGGGCATCGAGCGGCTGCGGCTGATCGACACCGGCCTCGACCCGGTCACCGCCGAGCGCGAGCAGTGGGACGACGGCAACAACACCCTGGCGATCGAGCCGAAGGTGGCGATCGCCTACGAACGCAACGTGGAGACCAACGAGCGGCTCACCGCCGCCGGCATCGAGGTGGTGCCGATCGCCGGCTCCGAACTGGGCTCGGGCCGGGGCGGCCCCCGGTGCATGTCCTGCCCGATCAGCCGCGACGCGCTCTAGACCCGGCGCAGCCAGCCGTAGCGGTCGTCCGCCCGACCGTACTGGATGTCGAGCAGCTGGGCCCGGATGGCCTGGCTGATCGGTCCCGGTGCGCCGTCGCCGACGGTGAACCGGCGGTCGCTGCCGTTCACTCCGGGTGCGGCGAAGCCGACTACCGGGGTGACCACGGCGGCGGTGCCGCAGGCGAACACCTCGGTGATGGCGCCGCTGCGGACGCCGTCGAAGACCTCGTCGATGGCGATCCGGCGCTGCACCGCGCGCAGCCCGTGGTCGGGCGCCAGGGCCAGCAGTGAGTCGCGGGTGACACCGTCCAGGATGGTGCCGGTCAGCGCCGGGGTGACCAGTTCGCCGTCCGCGGTGACGAACATGATGTTCATCGTGCCGCACTCCTCCACCCAGCGGTGCTCGGCGCCGTCCAGCCAGATCACCTGCTGGCAGCCGTGCTCGGCGGCCTCGTCCGCGGCGGCCAGGCTGGCGGCGTAGTTGCCGCCGCACTTGGCGGCGCCGGTGCCGCCCTCGGCGGCCCGGGTGTAGTTGGGCGTCGCCCACAGCGAGACCGGCTCCGGGTAGTACGGACCGACCGGGGTGGCGATCACGCAGAAGGTGTATTCGACGGCGGCCCGGACGCCGATCAGGGTCTCGCTGGCGATCTCGAACGGACGCAGGTAGAGGCTCTGCTCACCGTCCGGCGCCGGCACCCAGTCGCGGTCGAGGTCGACCAGCTCGGTGACGGCGGCGACGAAGTCGGCCTCGTCCAGCGGCGCCATCGCGAGCCGGCGGGCGGAGGCGGCGAACCGGGTGGCGTTGCGGTCGGGACGGAACAGCGCCACCCCGCCGTCCGGCTGCCGGTAGGCCTTCAGTCCCTCGAAGATCTCCTGGCCGTAGTGGAAGGTCGCGGCGCCGGGGTGCAGCTGGAACGGACGCCGGGCGACGATCTCCCGGTCGTGCCAGCCGGCGTCCGCGGTCCAGGTGGCCAGCACCATGTGGTCGGAGAAGTGGGCCCCGAACACCGGCTTCGCCACGATCGCGGCCCGCTCGTCGGCGGGGGTCGGGTGGTCGGTGCGGGTCAGGGCGAACGTCGTCATTGCGGCAGAGTAACGTCGCCGCGATCCCGGCGCGCCGGGCATCCACACCGCGACCGGTCAGCGTGCCACCGCGGTGAGCAGCTTGATCTCGGTGAAGCTGACCTGGGGCTTCTTGTCGCGCTGATCGCCGACCCCGATGACCCCGATCCGGACGGTGCCGACGGGCTGCTGGCTGTCCTGGGCGACGGTGACCCAGGGATCGGCGCCGTCCAGGGCGACCGATTGGCAGGGGCCGTCGTCGAACCGGACGCCGAGCTGGGTGGGTTGCGGCTCGAGGTCGCGCTGCGGGTTCTCCCGATCGAGGCCCGGGTAGACCAGAATCCCGACGATCCGCACCGGCTCGGCCGGGGTCAGCACGATCCAGCCGGTGCCGGGGGCGTCGCAGGTCGGGGTGTTCTGCGGCGCCCAGGACAGGGTCAGCCCGTCGGCGGTCCCGTCGGTCAGCGCGGCGGCCTTGCTGGTCTTGAGCACCGCGCCGGCCGGCTCCACCGTGACCGCCGCCGACACCGGCCGGTAGCTCTGCTGCGAGGTGTTCCAGGCCTGGACGATCCTCGGCGCCGCGATCGCCCCGACCGCGACCACGACGGCGAGCACCGCGACCGCGGATCCGACCAGGACGCCGCGCCAGCGGTACCAGCCCGGCACCGACCGTTCGTACCCGCCGACCGCGCTGCCGGCTCCCCCCGGCGGCTGCGGCGACCCGGACGGGCCGCTCCACGGGTCGCCCTGGTCGAGCAGCAGCCCGCAGCGCCGACACAGGTGGCGTCCGGCCGGATTGCCCGCCCCGCACCAGGTGCAGAACCGAGCCCAGCCGGGCTGGCCGGACGCCGGCGGCACCGGCTCCGGACGGGTCGGCGGGACCTGAGCGGTGACCGGCTGGGTGTACGGCGCCGGCGGGGCCTGTTGTGCCGCCGCCAGGCCGGAGTCGGACCGGTCCCAGGCCAGGAATGCCTTGCAGTTCTGGCAGAATTCGGCGCCGGCCCGATTCGTCGCCCCGCAATTCTCACAGATGAGTTCGATGCCGATCACCTCCCGCCCCAGCGCGCTTCCGCCACTCTAGTCCGGCCGCATCCGGCCGGGTCAGATAAGGCCTTCGCGGACGGCATAGGCGACGGCATGGGTGCGGTTGCGCAATTGCAGCCGGGTGGTCAGGTCGTGCAGCACGTTCTTCACGGTCCGTTCGCTATAGGACATCCGCACCGCGATCTCGCTGGTGTCCAGGCCGTCGGCGACCAGCCGCACCACTTCGGTCTCGCGCGGGGTGAGGCCGGCGAAGGTCAGCCCGCGCGGGGCCAGCACCTGCCGCTGCAACCGGCCCACCTGCTGGAGCAGCCTGCCGAGCAGGTCGGCCGGCACCTCGCCGTCGCCGGCCGCCGCCTTGCCGATCACCCGGGCCACCGCCTCGGCGGTGGCGTCACAGCGCCGCAGCAGGCCGACCACGCCGGCCTCGGCGGCGGCCACCAGGGCGGCGTCGTCCACCGTGGCGACGATCAGCACCAGCCGTGGCCGGTTCTCCCTGGTCAGCATCCGCAGGTCGTGGGTGGTCTCCTCGGCCACCGCGTCGGCGACCACGACGGCCACCCGGGCCTGGGTGACGGATTCGACGACCTGCATGTCGGCCCTGGCCCGCAGCTGGGCACTGACCCCCATCTGCAGGATGGGATCGCGGGCGTGAATGTAGACGGGTATCCCGGCGTTCGACATGCGGTCAGTGTGCCGAGCCCTTTTCACGATCGGCTCATCGTCGGCTCAACACCGGCTCATCGACGGCCGGGGTGGCAGAATTGCGCATCCGGTGATCGCCCGGCGGCTCCTAAACTCGGCCGCGACGAACCGTCGGCTCACGCGCCCGGGGTGATTCTGCGACCTCGACGATCGGAGCACAAACCCCCGGGTAGGTCCGTATGGATCCGGTGATCTTCTTGGAGAAGGTCCGGCGACCAGCCCCCCACGGCTTGGTCCGCGACCGGCTGGACCGCGCCACCGCGGCACTCCGCAGCGGAGCACCGGCAGGACCCTCCGCGGCCCTGGTGATCGGCCCCGCCGGCTCGGGCAAGACCACCCTGCTCAGCCAGTTGGCGGACGGGGACCGTCCGGTCGGCTGGTACCGGGCCGGACGCGAGGACGGCGACCCGGCGTCCCTGACCCGCTACCTCGGCCATGCGCTGGCCGCCGCCCTGAAGGACCCGGACATCGCCGCGGCGGCATCCAGCGGGTTGGTCGAGGACCTGATCCGGGCTTTGGACGACGCCGGGCCGCGGCCCGCGATGCTGTTCGTCGACGACCTGCAGGAACTCGCCGGGACGCCCGCGGAACGCACCCTGGAGACGCTGCTCACGATGCGGCCCCGCGCGATCACCGTGGTGCTCGGCAGCCGGCGTCCGCCGCAGATCAACACCTCCCGGCTGCTGGTCTCGGGGGAACTGCTGGAGCTCGACAACGACGATCTCCGCTTCCGCTCCTGGGAGGTCGAGCAGCTCTTCCGCACCGTCTACGACGCGCCGCTGTCCCCGGAGGGCGCGGCGGCACTGACCCGGCGGACGGGTGGCTGGGCGGCCGGGCTGCACCTCTTCCGGCTGGCCACCGCGCACTGCGGGCGCGGCGAGCGGGAGCGGGCCATCGGTGAGCTCGGCGGCCGGTCGCGGCTGATCCGGTCGTATCTGGCCCGCAACGTGCTGGACGGCGTCGCCGCCGATCGCCTCGACTTCCTGGTCCGCACCGCCACCCTGGGCGTGCTGACCGGACAGCTGTGCGACGACCTGCTCGGCGGCGTCGGCAGCGCCGGTGTGCTGGCGGCGCTGGAGGACGAGCAGTTCTTCACCACCTCCACCGACGGCGGGGTGACCTACCGCTATCACCACGTGTTGCAGACCCAGCTGGAGGTGCTGCTGGTCGACCGGCTCGGCGCCGCCGGGGCACGGACGCTCTACCAGCGCAGCGCCCAGCTGCTGGAGGCCGACGCCCGGATCAGCGCGGCGGTGCATGCCTATGCCCGGGCCGAGGACTGGGGATCGGTGGCCCGGCTGCTCACCGCGTTGCCGCCGGCGACCGACGGCAACGCGGTCAGCGGGCTGTTCGCCATGCCCGGCATGCCGGCCGACGATCCCTGGCTGGCGATCGCCGGCGCCCGGCTGCTGGCCCGGCAGGGCCGGCTGGACGACGCGATCGCCGCCTATCACCGGGCGGAGGGGCTGCTCGACGACCGGCCGTTCAACGAGCGCTCCCGCCGGGAGCGGCGCACCCTGGAGCTGTGGCGACCGCAGGCCGCGGCCCCGCGCCCGGTGGCCGCCGGGCAGCTGCCGCCGGTGGCGGTCGAGTTGCAG
>NZ_JASGDE010000028.1:0-2748 GCF_047607385.1 Micropruina sp. | reverse complement strand
GGTCGAGGGCCTCCTCGGCCGCCGCCACCGCGCCGACCACGCGTCCGGACGCCAGCCGCAGCCCCGCGACCGCCACCAGCCGTCCCGCCAGCTGACCCCTCGCCGACCTGCGTCGCGCGGTGTCGACGGCGCCTTCCAGCCGGGTCAGCGCCTCCGGGGTGTGACCGGCCAACGCCGTCGCCCAGGCCGCGCTGACCGCCGGGTCGGCGATCACCTCGTCGGCGTCGGATCCGGCGGGGGAGGATCCGGCCGGGGTGGATCCGGCTGGGTCGGATCCGGCTGGGGCGGGCGGCTCCACCCCGTCCGGGTCGTTGCCGGTCAGCGTCCGCACCAGCTCGGCGACGGTGGCACCGGTCGCCCCGCCGCAACCGAGCCGGGACGCGATCGACACCGCGCTCTGCGCCAATTCGAGTTCCCCGATGGCGACGCTGATCGCCGCCGCCCGCGCGTACCGCAGGGCGGCGCCGTCGGTGTCGCCCAGGGCGGTGTCGGCGGCCAGCCGCAGCAGGGCGTCCCGGGCGGCCAGCGGGCTTGCGGACAGCGCTTCGGCGCTTACCCGCAGCTCGGTCAGCCGGGCCCGCTCGGCCGGCGTCCGGATCAGGGCTTCGGCGGTGCCGAGGTGCTCCTCGGCCTCCGCGAGCCGGCCCGCCGCCTGCAGTCGCCCGGCCCCGTCCAGCAGTCGGCGCAGCCGGTCGGCCCGGCCGGTGCTGAGCAGCGCGGCGTCCAGCAGCAGCCGTCCGCCGGCCACCAGGTCGGCGTCCGGATCGCCCACCACACGTTCGATGTCGGCGGCGAGCGCGTCGTCACAGCCCGCCGCGGCCATCACCCGATGCCGGAGGCTCCGCACCGACGCCGACTGCGTCCCGGTCGCCGCGGTGGTCGAGTCCGCCGCGGTCGCTGCCCGCGCGTGCAATGCGCGGGACCGTGCGGGGGTCAGTCGGCAGGTCAGTGCGGCGCCGAGCAGCGGATGCGCCAGGCGCCACTGCCCGGCCCGCCGGCACAGCAGGCCGGCGGACTCCAGTTCGTCCCGGACGGCGTCGGTGCAGCCCGCCGGCAGCGGCCCTGCGGCACCGTCCAGCGCGACGGCCAGCTCCTCGGCCACCGCGAGCGCCTCGGGGCTGAGTCCGGCCAGCTCGGCCCGGAACAGTCCGGCCAGCCGCGTCCGGTGGACCTCGGCGACGGTGATCGGGTCGGCGCCGGCCGCCAGCACCTGGATCGCCAGTGGGTTGCCCTCCGCCCGGCGCACGATGTCGCCCGCACCCCCGTCCGCCGGCCCGGTGCAGCCGGCGGACGGTCCGGAGAGCAGCTCGGCCGCCTCGTCGTCGGTGAGCCGATCCAGCACGGCGGTGGGCAGCCCGCCCAGCGCGTCCGGCGGATACGGCGGTCGGCCGAGCTCGGACCGCACCGCGAGCAGCAGCGCGACCGGACGCCCGCCGAGCCGGCGGCCCAGGTTCCCGAGCACTTCCAGGCTGAGCGGATCCAGCCATTGCGCGTCGTCCACCACGATCAGCACCGGCCGCGGCGCCCGATCGATCAGGTCGAGCAGGAACGCGCCGAGCTCGGCGGCCCCGGCGTCCGCATCGCCGGAACTCGGCCCGGGAAGCCGGGCCCCGCCGTCGCGTCCGGACGCCCCCAGCTGCCGCTCCAGGTCGTCGAGGGCGACGCCCGGCGTCGAGGCGTCCCGGACGTCGCCGCGGAGCCGCGCCACGTCGAAGCGGTCGCCGCCTCGTCCGGACGCCCAGTCGAGCAGGGTGGTCCGGCCGATGCCGGGCGCTCCGACCAGCACCAAGGCCTGCCCACGGCCGGCGGCCGCGCGATCCAGGCAGTACTCCACCCCCTCGGCGATGGCCTGCCGGCTGGGCGGCCAGGGGCAGGGCCGGCCGGGCTCGACCCAGGAGCCGCGGTCGCCCGGGCCGGGGTTGGGCGTGTCAGGGCCTGGCATGTTCGGACGCTCCTTCGGGGGTGGCGAACGGTCCGCCGGCACGTCACCGGGGTGCGGCTGGAAGGTTCCGAACCGGAAGCTCAAGGACGCGCAGTTGCCCGGGAACGCCCGCGGGCCGTCATGGAAGCAGGCTACTGGGCGCCGGAATGCCTAGCCAATACGCAATTCTCTGCCTCGCCGGCAGGTACCAGGACGGGACTGCTCCGCCTCTACGTCTGATTCAGGGCGGTTGGCGGCCCGGTCCGGACCGCCGGATTCGGGCGAAGCCGGCCGGTCCGCTGCCCGCCGCGCCGGGGTTCGCGCCCCCGCGACACGGGACAATCCGGGTATGAGCGATACCCGTTGGCCGACGCTGCCCATCCCCTCGGACGCCGCGCACGTCCCCGCGTCCGGTGACGTCGGGTACACGTTGCTGGTGGAGCAGAGCGTCGGCTCCGGCAACGGGCTGCGCTGGCTGGCCGCGCCGGCGACCCGGACGGCCTGGGCCGACCGGGAGCTGGCCCGTCACGAAGCCGAACGGTTCGCCCGGACGTACCAGCCCCGGCACCCGATGACGGAGCAGCGCCGCGGCGTCTACCGGATCAGTCCGGACGAGTACCTCACCATCGTCGAGGGAGCCACGATGACCTTCTCCTTCCGCACCGTGGTCGCCGAGCCTCTCGGCTGGCAGGGACGCCAGGGCGCGCCGCGCTGAGGGGCCGAGCCCTGCGTAAGGCGAGCACCTGTCCGCGTCGCCACTAGGCCCTCCCTAATCAGTTCTGCCCTCCCGTCGACGGGAGGGCAGAACTGATTAGGGAGGGCCTAGT
>NZ_JASGDE010000027.1:0-24251 GCF_047607385.1 Micropruina sp. | reverse complement strand
GATCAGCTGCAGGACGCCGGGCACGATCCACAGCACGATCTGGGTGTGCTGGCTCGTCGGGTGGATCTTCGCCCTCACCCTCGTCGGCATCCCGATCGCGCTCGTGCTGTGGATCGTGCCCGGCGTCCTGCAGCTGATCTTCTCGATCCTCGGCGCACTCGCCGCCTGGAAGGGCGAGCTGTACCGCTACCCGTTCCAGATCCCGATCCTGCAGAGCTGACCGGAACGACCGATGCCCGGTCGGCAGCATCCGCTGCCGACCGGGCATCGGTCGTTCGTGCGCTGCGTCAGCGCCCGGCGCTTCCTTCGGTGTAGTCGGCGTCCGTCGGCTTCACCCATGCGAAGAGCTTGCGCAGCTCGCGGCCGGTGCCCTCGATCGGGTGCGCCTCGCCCTTGGCGCGCAGCTCCTTGAACTCGGGTGCACCGGCGTCCTGGTCATCGATGAAGCGCTGCGCGAAGGCACCATTCTGGACGTCGGCGAGCACCGCCTTCATGTTCTCCTTCACATGAGGGTCGATCACACGCGGACCCGAGACGTAGTCGCCGTACTCGGCGGTGTCGGAGACGCTCCAGCGCTGCTTGGCGATGCCGCCCTCGTACATCAGATCGACGATCAGCTTCAGCTCGTGCAGGCACTCGAAGTAGGCCACCTCGGGCTGGTAGCCGGCCTCGGTGAGCACCTCGAAACCGGCCTGCACCAGCGCGGACGCGCCACCGCAGAGCACGGCCTGCTCACCGAACAGGTCGGTCTCGGTCTCCTCGGTGAAGGTGGTCTTGATGCCACCGGCACGGAGCCCGCCGATCGCCTTGGCGTAGGACAGCGCCAGCGGCCAGGCCTCGCCGGAGGCGTCCACCTCGACGGCCACGATCACCGGGACGCCGCGGCCCTCGGAGTACTCGCGGCGCACCAGGTGCCCCGGGCCCTTCGGCGCGACCATGCAGACGTCCACACCGGGCGGCGGGGTGATGTAGCCGAACCGGATGTTGAAGCCGTGGGCGAAGAACAGCGCGTCGCCCTCCTGCAGGTTCGGTGCGATCTGCTCGGCGTAGATGGTGCGCTGATGCTGGTCGGGGGCCAGGATCATGATCAGGTCGGCCTCGGCGGCAGCCTCGGCGACGGTGACCACTCGCAGTCCCTCGGCCTCGGCCTTGGCGGCCGACTTGGAACCCGGACGCAGACCCACCCGGACGTCCACCCCGGAGTCGCGCAGCGACAGCGCGTGCGCGTGACCCTGGGAGCCGTAGCCGATCACGGCCACCGTCCGGCCCTGGATGATCGAGAGGTCGGCGTCGTCGTCGTAGAACATCTCTGCCATGTGTCTTCCTTACCTTTTCAGTGGTTGCGCACGGGTGTGCGGATCTTGTCGGACTTGGACCGGTCGGTGAGCGACTTGCTGCCCCGGCCGAGGGCCACCAGGCCGGACTGGACGAGCTCGCGGACGCCGTAGGGCTTCAGCATCTCCAGCAGCGCCTCCAGCTTGTCGGGCGAGCCGGTCGCCTCGATGGTCAGCGACTCGTTCTGGACGTCCACGGTCTTGCCGCGGAACAACTGGACGATCTCGATGATCTGGCTGCGGCTGACCGGGTCGGCCTTGAGCTTGATCAGCACCAGCTCGCGGCGCACCGCGTTGTCCTCCAGTTCGACGATCTTGAGCACCTCGACCAGCTTGTTCAGCTGCTTGGTGATCTGCTCCAGGAACTGCTGGTTCTCCACCACCACCTGCAGGGTGATCCGGGACAACTCGGGACGCTCGGTCGGCCCGACCGCGAGCGACTCGATGTTGTAGCCGCGGCGAGCGAACAGGCCGGCGATGCGAGCCAGGACACCCGGCTTGTTCTCGACCAGCACGCTCAGCGTGTGCGTCCTCACAGTTCCTCATCCTCCCAGTCGGGCGCCAGGTCCTTGGCGATCTTGATGTCGTCGTTGCTGGTGCCGGCGGCCACCATCGGCCAGACCATGGCGTCCTTGTGCACCACGAACTCGACCACCACCGGCCGGTCGGTGATCGACAGCGCCTTGTTGATCACGGCGTCCACCTCGGACGGGTGCTCGGCGCGCAGTCCGACCGCACCCATCGCCTCGGCCAGCTTCGGGAAGTCGGGAACCCGCAGCGTCTTCAGGTCGGTGTTGGAGTAGCGCTGACCGTAGAACAGCGTCTGCCACTGCCGCACCATGCCCAGGCTCTGGTTGTTGATCACCGCGATCTTGATCGGGATGCCCTCCAGCGCGCAGGTGACCAGCTCCTGGTTGGTCATCTGGAAGCAGCCGTCGCCGTCGATCCCCCAGACCACCGACTCCGGGCTGCCCACCTGGGCGCCCATCGCGGCCGGCACGCAGTAGCCCATGGTGCCGGCGCCGCCGGAGTTCAGCCAGCGTCCGGGCCGCTCGAAGGGCAGCAGTTGCGCGGCCCACATCTGGTGCTGGCCGACGCCGGCGGTGTAGAACGCGTCCGGACCGGTCAGCTCGCCGATCCGCTTGATCACGTACTCCGGCGACAGCATGCCCTCATGGGTGGCCTCGGTCGGCGGACGGTACTTGTCCTTGAGCGCACCCAGGTAGCGGCGCCAGGCCGTGTACTCGGGCAGGTCGGCGCCGCGCAGCACACCGTTCAACTCGGCGATGACGTTCTTCACGTCGCCGACGATCGGGACGTCCGCCACCCGGTTCTTGGAGATCTCGGCCGGGTCGATGTCGGCGTGGATGATCTTCGCCTCGGGGGCGAAGCTGTCCAGCCGTCCGGTCACCCGGTCGTCGAAGCGAGTGCCCAGCGCCACCAGCAGGTCGGCCCGCTGCAGCGCGCCGACCGCGGAGACGGTGCCGTGCATCCCGGGCATGCCCATGTGCAGCTGGTGGCTGTCCGGGAATGCGCCGCGGGCCATCAGGGTGGTGACCACGGGGATGCCGGTGATCTCGACCAGCTTGGCCAGCTCGTCGGCCGCGTTCGCCTTGATCACGCCGCCGCCGACATAGAGCACCGGACGGCTGGACTCGGCGATCAGCCGGGCGGCCTCACGGATCTGCTTGACGTGCGGCTGGGTGACCGGATGGTAGCCGGGCAGGTCGATGGTCTCGGGCCAGCGGAACGGCGCGGTGTTGGCCAGCGCGTCCTTGGCGATGTCGACCAGCACCGGCCCGGGGCGTCCGGTCTTGGCGATGTGGAAGGCGCCCGCGATCGCGGCCGGGATGTCCTCGGCGTGGGTGACCAGGAAGCTGTGCTTGGTGATCGGGAAGGTGATGCCGCGGATGTCCGCCTCCTGGAAGGCGTCGGTGCCCATCGCGGCACTGGCCACCTGGCCGGTGACGGCGACGATCGGGACCGAGTCCATGTAGGCGTCGGCGATCGCGGTGACCAGGTTGGTGGCACCCGGGCCGGAGGTGGCCATGCAGACCCCGACCTTGCCGGTGGCCAGTGCGTAACCCTCGGCGGCATGGCCGGCGCCCTGCTCGTGGCGGACCAGGATGTGCCGGATCAGCTTGGACTGGCCGAGCGGATCGTAGGCCGGCAGGATCGCCCCGCCGGGGATGCCGAAGATGACCTCTACACCCACCCGCTCCAGGGATTCGACAAGGGCCTCGGCCCCGGTCAGGATCGGTGGTGCGATGGTGTCGGACATCTCGGTCCCCTTTCTGCGGGTGATGGTTGCGGTTCCTCTTGCATGAAAAAACCCTCGCTGCGTCGGCAGGCGAGGGTGCGTGTCGGTCGACTAGTCGGCTGACACGCTCACGAAAGTACGAGGAAGAAGATCCGCACGAGGACAGTTTTCGCCCCGCGCGCGGGCCGTGTCAACTTTCGGACCGGCGTTTCCAAGATATGGACCGCGGGTCCAGGTTCGCGCGTGAGCGGAGGCCGGTGCGGCGTCGCTGCGGAGCCTGGTGACCGGCGACTCGGCTGAGCCGACGACTCGGGCTCCGGCGGCGGCTCGGGCTCCACGGATGACTCGGGCTCCACTGGTGAACCGGGCTGAGCCGACGACTCGGGCTCAACCGACGAACCGGGCACCGGCGGCGTCCGCGCATTCGGCGATGCGGTGGGCGAGTTCGATGTCCAGTTGGGTGATGCCCCCGGCATCGTGGGTGCTGAGCCGCCAGTGCGTGGTGCGCCAGCGGATGTCGATGTCGGGATGGTGGTTGAACCGCTCGGCCTCCTCCGCCACCGCATCGACCAGGGCGACGGCGGCCGGGAAGCCGGGCGCCTCGATGACGGCGACCAAGGCGTCCCCGTCCCGGCGCCATCCGGGCAGCTCGGCCAGCTGACGGTCGACCTCGTCCTCGGTGAGAAGTCTGCTCATCCGCTCATTGTGCGCCTCCCGGACCGGGAGGAACGCGGTTGCTCCGCTGCCGGAACGGGACGCGACGGCGTCCGCTTCGATTCGAGGAATCACCGGGCCGAGATGGAGAATCGCCGGCCCGGGAGTGGGGTGTCAGGGCTGGGGTCAGAGTGTCTCCCTCAGGTTGAGGTTGCGACTTCGGCGCCGGTTTCGGCGGCTCGGTTTTGTTCAGGTCCGCCTCCGGGTGACGATGGCGGCACACCACCCCCTACCCCCCGAGGTGTTGCCATGCCGATGCGGCGTTCCCCCCTGCCCGCCTGCCCCCCGATCCCCACCCTCGCTCCCCCGGACGCCGCGGCGTCCGCTCGAATCCGACCATCCCGATCGATCCCCGCCGCGCTGGCCGCCCTGGCCGTGCTCGGCACCACCCTCAGCGCCCAACCGGCCGCGGCCGCCGAAGCGGCGGCCACCCCGGTCAACGGCACCATCGCGATCACCGGCGCCGGCTGGGGACATGGCAAGGGCATGTCCCAATACGGCGCCTGGGGCGCCGCCGACGCCGGGCTGGCGCACGAGAAGATCCTCGCCTTCTACTACCCGGGCACCACGATCGCGAAGCTCAAGTCCGGCAGCGCGATCCGGGTCTGGATCACCGCCGACACCGACAACACCCTGGACGTGCTCCCCGAATCGGGACTGCGGGTGCGCGACTCGACCGGCCGCAGCTACACCCTGCCGACCGGATCGACCTATCGGCAGTGGCGAATCGCCCGCTCGGGCAGCAAGCGGGTGCTGCAGTACCTCAACGCCAAAGATTCCTGGGTGACCCGGAAGGTGTCCCTGGCGCCGACCGGCCGGGTGTGGACGTTCGACAACCCGAAGCGCTCGATCGTGAAGGTCCGGCTTCCGAACGGCAAGACCCGCGACTACCGGGAGAAGCTGGCGCTGCGGTTCTACGGCTCCGAGGCCCGCACGGTGAACACGGTCGGCATGGAGAACTACCTGCGCGGCGTGGTGCCTCGGGAGATGCCGACCTCCTGGCATCGCGAAGCCGTCCAGGCACAGGCGGTGGCCGCGCGGTCGTACGCCGCACGGGCCCAGCTGGCGCCGCGGACGTCCATCTACGACATCTGCGACACCGCGGCCTGCCAGGTCTACGGCGGTCAGGACGACGAGACCAGCGGTGGCGACGCCGCCGTCACGGCCACCAAGAACCAGGTCCTGAAGGCGGGTTCCGGCATCGCGTTGACGATGTTCTCCTCCAGCAACGGCGGGCACAGCGCGGACGGCGGCACCTCGTACCTGGTCGCCAAGCCCGACCCCTACGACGGCCGGATGCGGAACCCGAAGTGGACCACCCTGGTGAGCGCCGCGACGGTGCAGAAGAAGTACCCGAGCATCGGGACGCTGCGCAGCATCCGGGTCACCGAGCGGGACGGCGACGGCCCGTGGGGAGGCCGCGCCGACAAGGTGGTGATCACCGGCAGCGAGGGCTCGGTGAGCGTCACCGGCGGATCGTTCAAGACCGCTTTCGGGCTCAAGGAGCGGCTGTTCGGCGTCTTCGGCGGACTGAAGCCGGGCACCGGCAACTACGAACGGTGGCAGGACCTGGGCGGCACCACCGGCGTCCTCGGCGGCCCGAGCGCCGGCGAGACGGCCGTCGCCGGCGGCCTGTACGCCCAGTTCGAGGACGGCGAGCTGTACTGGTCGCAGGCCACCGGGTCGCGGCTGCTGACCGGCACGGTGGCGGACGCCTACCGCAAGGCCGGCGGACCGTCCGGGAAGCTGGGGTTCCCCACCGCCGACGCGTCCTCGGGCAGCGCCGAGTTCCAGAAGGGCACCATCAGCTGCTCCCGCAGCGGGAACTGCCAGGTCAACTACAGCTGACCGGACGCCCGCGCTCGCCTAACTATTTCGGGCTCGCTGAATTCAGCGAGCCCGAAATAGTTAGGCGAGCGTTGGGTGCGGGAGTGCTCAGCCGCCGGTGATGGCGGCATGGACCTCGTCCAGGTCGATGCCGGCGTCCCGGTCGAACAGGGCACGCAGTCCGGGATCGTCGGCGTAGCGCGGCACCAGATGGACGTGCAGGTGGAACACCTCCTGGCCGGCCACGGCGCCGGCGTTGGCGAGCAGATTGAGGCCGTCCGCGGCGAGCCGCTCGGTGAGCAGCCGGGACGTCGCCGCGATCGCCGGCGCGATCTCGGTCAGCGCCTCGTCGGCGTCCAGGATGTCGTCGACGTGCCGGCGCGGAATCACCAGGGTGTGCCCGCGCTTCCACGGGTTGATGTCGAGGAAGGCGATCGCATGGTCATCGGCGTAGATGCGGCGCGCCGGGATGTCCCCGGCCACGATCGAGCAGAACAGGCAGGCCATGCCCGGAATCTAGCGGGTGGGACGGTAAGAACCGTCCCCTTCGTACCACCGCCACCCACCTGTAGCCGGGGATGGGACGCTGGGGACGGTTCCTTTCGTCCCATTGGTGATACCTGTGGGACGACTAGAACCGTCCCCTTCGTACCACCGGAGCCTGCGGAGCTAGCTCCCGACGGGGAGCCGCACCGGGAAGCCGGCGTCGGCGAGCGCCTGCTTCACCTCGGCGATCGTGAGCGTGCCGTAGTGGAACACCGACGCCGCCAGGACGGCGTCGGCCCCGGCACGGGCGGCGTCCACGAAGTGCTCGACGGTGCCGGCGCCGCCGGAGGCGATCACCGGCACGTCCACCACCTTCCGGACGGCTTCGATCATCTCCAGGTCGAAACCGGCGGTGGTGCCGTCGGCGTCCATCGAGTTGAGCAGGATCTCCCCCGCGCCGCGGTCCACCGCCTCCTTGACCCAGGCGATGGCGTCCAGCCCGGCCGGCTTCCGGCCGCCGTGCGTGGTCACCCCGAAACCGGACGGCTGCCCGGCCTCGCGGCGGGCGTCCAGGGACAGCACCAGCACCTGGTTGCCGAACCGCTGGGTGATCTCGTCGATGGCCTGCGGACGGCTGATCGCGCCGGTGTTGATGCCGACCTTGTCGGCGCCGGTGCGCAGCAGGGCGTCCACGTCGTCGACGCCGCGCACTCCCCCGCCGACGCAGAGCGGGATGAACACCGTCTCGGCCGTGCGGCGCACCATGTCGAAGGTGGTCGCCCGGCCCTCCGACGAGGCGGAGATGTCCAAGAAGGTGAGTTCGTCGGCGCCCTGCTCGCCGTAGGCGGCGGCCAGTTCGACCGGGTCACCGGCGTCCCGGAGATTGAGGAAGTTGACCCCCTTGACGACCCGGCCGTCGTGGACGTCCAGACACGGAATGACCCGGATGGCGACGCTCATGGGCTCAGGGTAGTGCGCCCGGCGCCGGCGTCCGCACGACGGTGGATCGGTGGCGGACGCGTCCTCAGCCGGTGACCGTGATCACCACCCGCCGGTTCAACGCCCGGCCCTTGCCCGTCTTGTTGGACGCCACCGGCTTGCTCTCCCCATAGCCCCTGGCGGTCACGGTCAACTGGGGCAACCCGGCCAACAGGCCCTGACGCACCGCCTCCGCACGGCGCCGGGACAACCCCTTGTTGTAGCCGGCGCCGCCCTTGCTGTCGGTGTGCCCGTCCACCCGCACCGTGGTCGCGCCCAGCTCCTTGAGCGTGCCCACCGCCCGCTCCAACGCCGCAGCCGCCTTCGTGTTCAGGCTCGCCTTGTTGTAGGCGAAGAAGACGTCGGCCCTGAGCGTGATGGTCTTGCCGTCCTCGGTCACCGAGCCGTCCAGGGACGCCACCGGGAAGGTCATCGCCAGCGCGGGAAGGTCCATCGGCAACGCCGGAGCGGTCGCGCCGGGCCCGGGCGTGGGCGTCTCCGCCGACGCCGCCGCAACCGGCAGCAGCAACACCACGACCAGGGCTGCGAATGCTCGCCTCACCGCCGCACCGGAACCTTGCTGAAGGTCCCCGCGATCGGGATGCTGACGCCGACGGTCTCGACCCCCTCCGGGATCGCCTTGAACGTGACACTGAACGTGTAGGACTGACCGGGCATCAGGAAGACCGACGAGTCCGCCCGCGAACACACGCAGACGCCGGAGGAGTCCCGAGCCGGCAGGTAACGCAGTTTGTTCACCCCGTCGATCAGGTAGACCCCGTCGACGGCGTACAGGTCGTCCGTCATCGACCTGCCGGTGGTCGGATCGGTGGCCGCCTGCCCGTCGCCGAACATGCCCGGCCTCAGCTGGATCCGGTGCCGTTGCGGGGTACCAGTCCCTTGGTACGCGTTGGTCAGGGTGAAGGTGACGTTCGTGACGCCGTCCCGGACGGCGACCTCGTTGAGGGTGATCGCGGCCGGCTCGGAGTTCGCGGTGCCCTTGCGGACCTCGATCACCGGAAGCTCACCGGCCGTGGGGCTGGGCTGGGCACTGACCGTGGACGCCGGTGTCGCGCTCGCCGGCGCGGACGTCGTCGAACTGGTATCGGCCGGCGGCGACACGCTCGGCTGGCCGCCGATCGTGCAACCGGCCAGCGGGAGCACACAGACGATCAAGGTGGACAACAGAATGCGCATGGCGGGGCCTCCTCGTTCCGGGAACCTCACCGTAAGGGCTCCGCGGGACGCTCGGCCGATCTAATTTGCCGCCTGTGGATAACTTCCGACCCGAGCCGGTCAGTCCTCCAGCGGCGCGGCGTCCACCACACCGCGGCGCACCCGGTCGACCACCTCGCGGCAGGTCGTCCGCAACGGCCCCGGGCCGGCGGCCCGGCCGATCTGCCCGGCGAAGTCGACCACCTGGCGCGCCCAGCGGACGAAGTCGCCCGCGGTCAGTCCGGATTCGTCCAGCACATCGCCGAGCGGGCGTCCGGACGCCCAGGCATGGATCGGCTCGGCGAAGCCGATGTCGGGCTCGGGTCCGCGCTCCAGCCGATGGTCGCGTTCGGTGAGACCGACGTCGCGCCACACCCGGCGCAACTCCTGCTGGGCCGACTCGGACGCCCGGTCGGGCATCCGCGGCGGGCGCCGCCGGTCGCCACCGCGGGCCTCGAAGACCAGCGACGAGAGCACCGCCGCCAGTTGCGGCGCGGACAGGGCGTCGAACACCCCGGCGCGGATGCACTCGGCGCTGACCAGGTCGAGTTCGGCGTAGATCCGGGCCAGCGTGCGCCCGGCGTCCGTCACCGCCGCACCCCCCTCGGTCAAGTAGCCCAGGGACTCCAGCACCGTGCAGATCCGGTCGAAGCGCACCGCAATGGTGTTGGTGCGTCGGTCCGTCTGACGTTGCAGGCCGGCGTTCTCACGTTCCAGCCGGAGCGCCTGCTCGGCCCAGCGGGCATGGTTCTCCCGGTCCGGGCAGCCGTGGCACGGGTGCGCCTTCAGCCGGGCGCGGAGCTCGGCGATCCGCTCGGCCGCCTCGGCGTCCAGGGCGGTCGGCTGATAGCGCGGCTGGGCCAGGTCGATCTCGGCCAGCTTGGACCGGAACGCCGCCGACAGGTTGCGCCGGGACGCCGGCTGCCGTGGGTCGAAGTGCTTCGGCACCCGCATCCGTCCGGCCACCACCGGCGGGGTCGGGAAGTCGACCAGGGACAGCCGCTTCAACTGGCGTTGCTCGGTCATCACCATCGGGCTCGGATCGCCCTTGGCCAGGCCCGGGTCGACCACCACCGCCCAGCCGGTGTGCCGCCCGGACGGCACCCGCAGAATGTCGCCGGGCCGCAACTCGAGCAGCACGGTGAGCGACTCGGCCCGCCGGTCGGCTCTGCGGCTGCGCGCCGCCTCGGCCTCCAGCGCGGAGATCTCGGCGCGCAGCCGGGCGTACTCGGTGAAATCGCCCTTGTCGCAGGCGGCTTGGGCCAGATAGCCGGCGATCTGCTCGTTGCCGCGGGCGATCGAGCGGGCCAGGCCCACCACGCCCCGGTCGGACTGGTACTGCGCGAAGGACTGTTCCAGCAGCACCCGGGCGCGCTCGCGTCCGACCGAGCCGACCAGGTTGACCGCCATGTTGTAGGTCGGCGCGAACGACGACCGCAGCGGATAGGTGCGGCGCGAGGCCAGACCGGCGACCGAGCGGGGATCCATCCCGGTCTGCCAGAGCACCACGGCGTGGCCTTCGACGTCGATGCCGCGGCGTCCGGCGCGTCCGGTCAGCTGGGTGTATTCGCCGGGGGTGATCGGGGCATGGCTCTCGCCGTTGTATTTGACCAGCCGTTCCAGCACCACGCTGCGGGCCGGCATGTTGATGCCCAGCGCCAGGGTCTCGGTGGCGAACACCACCTTGACCAGGCCGCGGACGAAGGCCTCTTCGACGCACTCCTTGAAGGCCGGCAGCAGCCCGGCGTGGTGGGCGGCGATGCCGTTGCGGAAGGCGGCCAGGAAGCTGCCGTAGTCGAGGGCGTCCAGGTCCGACGGCGCCAGGCCCGCGATGTGATCGGCGGCGATGGCTTCCAGCTCGCGCCGCTCGGCGGCGTTGGTGAGCCGCAGCCCGGAGTGCATCAGCTGTCCGACGGCGGCATCGCAGCCGGCCCTGCTGAAGATGAAGAAGATGGCCGGCAGCAGGGCTTCGGCGTCCAGCCGTTCGACGGTGGCGTCCCGGCGTGGCACCAGGGACGACCGCGGACGCCGCTTCTCGATGGCGGTGCGGGTGCGCCGGTTGCGCATCTTCCGCGAGTCGTCGCGGACGTTGCGGGACTCCTCCTTGGCCAGCCGGAGCAGTTCCGGGTTGACATCGGCGTGCCCGGCCGGCAACGGGGTGGCCGTCGGGGCCTCGTCGGCGAACAGGTCGTAGAGCCGGCGTCCGGCCATCACGTGCTGGAACAGCGGCACCGGACGCCGCTCGGAGACCACGATCTTGACGTCGCCGCGGACCTCGTCGAGCCAGGCGCCGAACTCCTCGGCATTGCTCACCGTGGCGCTCAGCGAGACCACCTGGACGGTCTCGGCCAGGCCGATGATCACCTCTTCCCAGACCGCGCCGCGGAACCGGTCGGCCAGGTAGTGCACCTCGTCCATCACCACGAAGCCCAGTCCCCGCAGCGTCGAGGAGTTGGCGTAGATCATGTTGCGCAGCACCTCGGTGGTCATCACCACCACCGGCGCCTCGCCGTTGACCGTGACGTCGCCGGTGAGCAGTCCGACGTTGTCAGCGCCGTGCCGCTCGACCAGGTCGTGGTACTTCTGGTTGCTGAGCGCCTTGATCGGGGTGGTGTAGAAGCACTTGGTGCCGCGCTGCAGGGCCAGGAACACCGCGAACTCGCCGACCACCGTCTTGCCGGCGCCGGTCGGTGCGGCGACCAGGACGCCGGAGCCGGCCTCGACGTGCCGGCAGGCGTCCAGCTGGTAGCCGTCCAGGGGAAAGCCGTAGCCGGACGCGAAGGCCGCCAGCAGGTTTCCGGTTTCGCTGTTCATCGCCGCCAACCTACCGCGACCCGCCGACCAACCACCGGGGACGGTTCTCCACGAACGAAAACCAACCGCCGGGGACGGTTCTCAACCGTTGAGAATCGTCCCCAACCGTTGAGAACCGTCCCCAACCGTTGAGAACCGTCCCCAACCGTTGAGAACCGTCCCCGTGGTCAGCCGAGAACCTGCAGGGCACCGGAGACCGCGGTGACCCGTAGCGGGACGTCGCCCAGCGCCTCTCCGTCGCCGCTGCCGATCAGCCCGTCCCCGTCCACCACCACCTCGGACGCCCGGAACCGCTCGATCGCCGGGTGGGTGACGAAACCGCCGCTGTACAGCGAGGGCAGCAGCCGCAGCAGCGTCGTCCGCGGCACCGGGTGGATCACCGTGACGTCGAGCAGTGCGTCGGTCACGTCGGCGCCGGGCGCCGCCCGCATGCCGCCGCCGAAGAACTCGGCATTGGCCACGAAGACGGCCATCGAGTCCAGGTCCCGACGGACGCCGTCGACGGTCAGCCGGTAGCGCAGCGGGGTGAAGGTGCGCAGCTCGGCCAGCGCCGAGAGCGCGTAGGCGGGCGGTCCGAGCGGCAGCCTCATCCGGCCGGTGCGCAGCGCGACCCGGGAGTCGAACCCGGTGGACACCACACACCCCACCCAGCGCACCGAGTCGTCCGGCTTGGTCACCCGGGCCAGGTCGACGGCCCGGGTGCGGCCCCGGGTGAGGGCGGCGACGGCGTCCCGGATGTCCAGCGGCAGCCCGAGTCCTCGGCACAGATCGTTGCCGGTGCCGGCCGGCAGCACACCGAGCGGGACCTGGGTGCCGGCGCAGGCGTTCAGGCCCAGGTGCGCCATCCCGTCGCCGCCCATCACCAGCAGCGCGTCGGCCTCGGCGACCGCCTCCCGACAGGCCGCCTCGGCATGATCGACGTCGTAGGCCTTCACCACCCGCAGCGCCGTCGCCGGGAGCGAGGCGCGCAGCACCTCGCTGACCGTGGGCAGGATCCGACGAGCACGTCCGCGTCCGGCGGTGGGATTGACGACAAGATCGAAACGCCGGGCGCCGGTGCTCATGTGGTAGCTGGTTCCGCGGCCGCCTTGCGGGCCTTCCGCTTGTCGTGGGCACGACAGACCACCTCGGCCACGATGAACAGCAACGACATCGGAATCGCCAGCGCGCACATCGAGAACGGATCGGTCGAGGGCGTCGCGGCGGCACCGAAGACGAAGGTGCCGAAGATCACGTAGGTGCGCGCCTTCGCCAACTGGGACGCCTTCAGCACACCGACGAAGTTGGCGCCGACCACCACCACCGGCAGCAGGAAGCCGATGCCGAAGACCACCATCAGCTGCAGCATCAGCTCGAGGAATTTGTCGATCTCGATCAGGTTGGTGATCGGCACCGACTGCGGGGTGAACGCCATCAGCACCGAGACGCCCTGGGGCAACACCAGATAGCCGATCGCCACGCCGGCCAGGAACAGCGGCAGCGCGACAGCGATGAAGATCAGCGCCCACCGCTTCTCTTTGGCCATCAGCGCCGGGACGATGAAGGCCCACACTTGGTACAGCCAGATCGGCGAGGTGAGCACCAGGCCGCCGACGCCGCAGATCTTCAGCGCCAGCATCAGCGGCGACGCCACCCCCGACAGCACCATCTGGGTGCTCAACTCAGGATTGGTCTCGCGGAGGATCTCCTTCGCATACAACCACGGTTGCGCCAGGAACATGTACACCTGGTTGTAGAACACCGCGACCACGATCATGCCGAGGACGATGAAGACGAGCGAGAACACCACGCGGTAGCGCAACTCACGCAGGTGGTCGCCGAGCGACATCACCCCGTCCGGTGATGTCGGGGGCGGTTTGAGCCACCCGAGGCTGAAGCGTCGGGCCACGACCGATCAGCCCTGCTGGCGCTTCTTCTCGTCGCCCTCGGGATCGACGATCTCCCCCTCGTGGACGATGCCCTCCGGTTCGGCGCGCGGTGCCGGCGGCATCGCCGGAGGTGCGTCGGACTTCTTCAGAGTCGAGGTCTCTTCCTTGAACTCGCGAATCGCCTTGCCGGCGTTCTTGCCCGCGTTCGCGAGCCGGCTACCGCCGAAGACCAGAAGGGCGATGATCGCCAGGATGACCCATTCCATACCGCCAGGCAGGCCGAACATGCTTGTGCGCGCTCCTTCGTTGCGAGTAACTCGGCGAGTCTACTCAGTGCTGGGGATGCTGACCTGCGACACCAGATCGGCGAGTTCCTCGGCCCGCTTGCCCAGCATCTGCAGTTCACTGAACAGATCGGACGCCTTGTGGGCGATCCATACCGCGTAGGACGCCATGGTGATCAACCCGGCGACAGCAATGCCGAGGAAGATCCACACCCACATCATGGGTGCGAGACTAACCGATCGCGCCGGCCCAGCCCACCGCACGCCACGATCCCGGGCACGCGCCCTGCCTGCCCCCGCCGTCATGCCAGGTAGCTGCTGTTGTGACAGGTGGCTGCCGGCGTGCAGGCAGCCACCTGCTTCACGGGCAGCTACGGCGTCCGGTACGAGGGGATCGGGGTGGGCTGCCCGACTACGGACGCGGGGCGAGTTCGGAATAGAGCGCGAGCGCTTCCGCGGCGGCGGCGCGGGCCGACGCCGCGGCCTCGGCGGGTTCGACGTCCAACACGTCGGGGCCGAGCCGGAGCAGCAGCGAACGCAGCCAGGCCGGATCGGCCACCAGCAGCTGGACCCGCCAGCCGGCGTCCACGGCCGTCACCGAACGCACCGGGTAGTACTCGGCGATCCAGTGCGCCCGCTCGGCGATGGTCAGGGTGACCAGCGCCGCCTCCGGCCGGACCTCCAGCCAGCCGCCGTCGAACTGTGGCGGTTCGCCCCGATCCGCGACTCCGCCCTGGGCGGGTTCGACGGACGCGATCCGGTCCAGCCGGAAGGTGCGCCAGGCGTCCCGGTCGCGGCTCCAGCCCTCCAGGTAGACGTAGCCGTCGCGGACGCTGAGCCGGTGCGGTTCGACGACCGGCGTGGTGGTCTCGGCGCGGGTCAGCCCGTCGTAGCTGAGCCGGACGGCCTCACCGGCGGCGATCGCGGCGGCCAGCCGTTCCCGCACCGCGCTCTCCGAGGTGGCCACCGCGAAGCCGACCCGGTTGCTCTCCTGGGCGCCGGCCACCTTGGACAGCTTCGCCAGCGCCGAGTCGACCGCCTCACCGGCCGCACCTCCGGTGACCTCCCGGACGGCGCGCAGCGCGACGATCAGGCTGGTCACCTCCTCGATGGTGAACCGCATCGGACGGGACAGGTAGTCGGCGTTGCTGAGGCTGATCCGGCCCTGCTCCTGCACGGCGTCCATGTCGATGTCGATCAGGTCCCCGGGCATGCCGCCGGGCAGACCGACGAACCAGAGCACCTCCAGGTCGGCCAGCAGCCGGCGCGGGGTGACCCCGAAACGTTCCGCGGTCTCGGTCAGGTCGGCGTCCGGATGCGCCTGCAAGTAGGGCACCAGGGCGAGCAGCCGGGACACCTGCTCCAGGGAGGTGCTCATCGGGCCGCCCGGGTCAGCCGCTCGATCACGGTGCGGCGCAGCTCGTCCGGCTCCAGCACCAGCACCGCCGGGCCGTGGGCGCACACTTCGCCGACGAAGTCGCGGTCCTGCGCATAGGGCACCCGCCAGGCGGCGAACCCCGGCGGCAACGGCGACCGCCACTCCTGCCGGACGCCACGGCGCCGCAGGTCGGGCGCGGACGCCCCGCGGATCGCGACCACGGCCTCCGCGGTGGCCGGTGCGGGCTCCAGCGAACGGGTGAGTTCGGTGAGGTCGACATCGGGAAGCTGGCAGGCACCGGGCTTGCCGATCAGCTGCGGGACGTCCTCGATCCGCGCCAGCTTGAACATCCGGGGCGCCTCCCGGGTGCGGTCCAGGCCGACCAGGTACCAGGAGCCCCGACGGTAGGTGAGCACCCACGGCTCCACCTCGCGACGCATCCCGCGATACCCGAAGGCGACCGCGGTGCGGGTCATCGTGGCTTGCCAGAGCGGTTCGAACGCCGGCTCCTTGGCTCCGATGCTGGGGCTGATGCCGCTCAGCCGGGAGGCGTCCGGGTCGATTCCGGCGGCGCGCAGCTTGGCCAGCGCGCTGACCGTGCGTTCGGCGACGGTGGCGGTGCCCCAGACCTGGCTGGCCAGGCCGAGCGCGGTGGCTTCGGCGGCGGTGAAGTCGATCGGCGGCAGTTCGAAGTCCTGGCGGCGGATCCGGTAGCCGATCTCGTCCGGGAAGAGCGAGGAGTTGCTGCCGGTCTCGATCGGGACGCCCATGGCGCGCAGATCGTCCTTGTCCCGCTCGAAGGTGCGTTCGAACGCCGCGTCGGACAGGCCGGCGTAGCCGTCGACGACCTCGCGGATGTGGTTCTTGTCCAGGAAGCGGCGGGCCATCAGCAGGCAGATGGCGAGGTTCATGATCCGCTCGGACTTGCGTGGCGCCATCGGTCCTCCTGCCGCCCCGGGGATGCTTGCCTGCGCCCGCGAGGCTATCAAGCACCGACGCCGATGGCGGCCCGGCCACGGCCGATGCGAGAGAATCGCGCCATGGCCGGCCGGTTCGCTCCCTCCCCCACCTCGGATCTGCATCTGGGGAATCTGCGGACGGCGCTGATCGCCTGGCTGCTGGCCCGCGGCACCGGACGCGCGTTCCTGCTGCGGATCGAGGATCTGGACACCCAGCGGGTGGCGGCGGCGCCCGAGGTGGCGGCCCGCCAGCTCGCCGACCTGACCGCGCTCGGCCTGGACTTCGACGGCACACCGGTCTGGCAGTCGCGACGCCTGGATCGCTACGCCGCGGCGGTGGCCGCTCTGGACACCTACGAGTGCTTCTGCACCCGCCGTGAGATCGCCGAGGCGGCGTCCGCACCGCACGCCGGCGGCTACCGGCCCTACCCGGGCACCTGCCGCGACCTGACCGAGGCGGAGCGGGAACGCCGCCGGCGCGTCCGGCCGCCGGCGACCCGGGTGCGGACCGGGGACGCCGTCCAGACCGTCACCGACCGTTGGGCCGGAGAGCTGACCGGCGTGGTGGACGACTTCGTGGTGCTCCGCAACGACGGTGTGCCGGCCTACAACCTCGCCGTCGTGGTGGACGACGTGGCCCAGGGCGTCGATCAGGTGGTGCGCGGTGACGACCTGCTGTCCAGTTCGCCGCGGCAGGCCTGGCTGACCCGCCGGCTCGGCGGCGAGATCCCCGAGTACGCACACGTCCCGCTGGCCGTCAACGCCGAGGGACGCCGGCTGGCGAAGCGGGACGGCGCCGTCACCCTGGCCGACATGGGCCGGTCCGGCGTGACGCCGCCCCAAGTGCTCACCCGGCTGGCCCACTCGCTCGGGCTGGCCGGTCCGGACGAGCCGGTCACCCCGGCCCTGCTGCTGACCCGCTTCGATCCGGACGCGTTGCCCCGCGAGCCCTGGATCGTCGCATAGCGACGGACGCATCGCACGCGGGCGGGCTTGATCGGTACTACCGCCGTCAGTGGGACGATGGGGACGGTTCCTTTCGTCCCACAGGTACTACCAATGGGACGATAAGAACCGTCCCCGGCGTACCAAGAGTCCTGCTACCACCGTGGGTGGGACGACGGGGACGGTTCTCGGCGTACCACAGGTACTACCAATGAGACGAAAGGAACCGTCCCCGGCGTACCACCGAGCCCGTCACCCAAGATCTCGATGGCCGGGAGCGGCGTACCGGTCAGCCCTGGGCGGTGGCGTAGAGCAGATCGACGACGTAGACGACGGTGTCGCCCGCCTCGACGGGCGGGTTGTTGCTGCCCTTGGGGTAGCTGTCGGCGGGCGGCAGCACCAGCAGCACCCGCTGGCCGACCTTCTTGCCGACCAGGCCCTTCTGCCAACCCGGAATGGTGCTGGAGAGCAGGCCGCCGTCGACGCCGGTGGTCTTGTCCTCGATCACCTTGCCGGTCTTCCAGGACACCGCGACGTAGTGCACCGCGATGACGTCCTTGGCGGTGACCTTGCGACCGGTGCCGGCGGTCAGCGGCTGGGCGATCATCTTCGCCGGCGGGTCCGCCTTCGGGATGGTGATGGTGGGCTTGCCGTTGGCCTCGGTCACCGTCGGCAGCCCGGCCGGCGGCGTGATGGCCGCGCCGGTCGGACCGGTCAGCACGGTGTCGACGATGTCGACCACGAAGATCAGCGTGTCGCCGACCTTGATGCCGGCCTGCTCCGAACCGCCCTGGCTGTCATAGCCGTCCGATCCGGGCATCGCGACCAGCACCCGGGTGCCGACCTTCTTGCCCTCCAACGCCTTCTTGAATCCGGGCACCACGCTGGACAGGTCGAACATGGTCGACGTCTTGCCGAAGTTGCCGTCGAACTCCTTGCCGGTGCGTCCGTTGACGCCCAGGTAGTTGACGAAAACGTAGGACGGGTTGACCACCGGGCCCTTGCCCTCGGTCATCACCTTCACCCGGGTCTGGTCGATCGCCCAGGGTGCCTTCACCGTGATCTTCGGCGTGGCACCGAACTTCGGGTTCTTGACGGTGATCGCGTCCAGGTTGTTCGACGGCTTGATCGGCTTCGTCGAGGCGCTCGGCGAGGGCGAGGTGGACGCCGACGGCGAGGCCGAGGGGGTCGCCTCGGACGGGGACACCGACGGCGCCGCGGCCTGCCCGCAGGCGGTGAGGATCAACAGGGCTGCAGCGGAGGTGGCGGCGGCTGCGGTCTTGGAAGCGGCGAATGGCACCCCCCGACTGTAGTCGACCCGTCCCGATGACATCGGACGCGCCCGAACCCGCCCCCGTGCTCGCCTAACTATTTGGGGCTCGCTGAGTTCAGCGAGCCCCAAATAGTTAGGCGAGCGCGGGGGTGGGAGGCGGTGGCAGGCAGACACCAGGGGTCAGTGGGCGGCCATGGCGGCCAGCAGGTCGTCCACCGCCTGGTCGGCGACGGCGAGCGGGTCGGGCAGCTTCACCACGCGCTCCTCCCGGTCCGCGCCCGAACCGGGGCCGTCGGCCGGCAGGTCGTGGACGGTGAACTGGCTCCAGTCCACGCTGTACCGCACCCCGGCTTCCCGGGCGGCGCGGATCAGCCGCCCGCGCAGCACCGCCCGGGTGTCGGACGGCGGCCGCTGCGTCGCCCGCTCCACCGCCTCGGCCTCGGTCAGCCGGGTCACCGCACCGCGGGCCTCCAGCAGCCGGAACAGGCCACGCGGCGTGCCGTCGGCGTCCCGGGTCAGCTCGTGGAAGGCGAGATCGACCTGCGCCAGCCGCCGGTCGTCCCAGGACAGCCCGCGGGCGTCGGCGTAGCGCCGCAGCAGGGCGCGCTTGGTGACCCACTCCAGTTCGCCGTCCAGGTCGTCCTCGCGTCCGGCCTCGATCAGGTCGAGCACCCGCGCCCACTCCGCCGCCAGCGGCGAGTCCCCCACCATCGCCAGATACGCGCGCTGCACGTCGAGCGCGCCGATGGTCCATCCGGAGGCCAGCCGCAGCACCGCCCGCGGATCGCGCGCCACCGCCCGCAGCGAACCGGCCACATCGGCCAGCTCCAGTTCCGGCAACGCCGGCCCGGCCCCGGACGCCGCCGCCTCGACGGCGTCCAGCACCGCCAGCAGCGAACCCACCTTCAAGGCCGCGGACGGCTCGGAGAGGTTCGAGTCCCCGGAGATCACGTGCAGCCTGCGGAACCGGGCCGGATCGGCCAGCGGCTCGTCGCGGGTGTTGATCAGCGGACGGGTCCGGGTGGTCATCGAGGACAGCTCGTCGTGCAGCACCTCGGCCCGCTGGCTGATCGCATAGCCGTCGGCGCTCCACCGTCCGGAACCGCAGATCAGCTGCCGGGTGACCAGGAACGGGGTCAGCGTCGCGGCCAGCCCGGGCAGGTCCAGCGAACGCGCGATGCAGTAGTTCTCGTGGCAGCCGTAGGAGTTGCCGTGCGCGTCCACGTTGTTCTTCAGCAGCCGGAACCGGATCGGCTCCCCGGACGCCTCACCCTCGGCCTCCACCCGCTGCGCCAACCGGGTCAACAGTTCGTCCCCGGCCCGCTCGTGAACCAGCAGGTCGTCGATGCTCGCGCATTCGGCGGTGGCGTATTCGGGATGCGAACCGACGTCCAGATAGAGCCGCCCGCCGTTGGGCAGGAAGACGTTCGAACTGGCGTACTCGTGCTCGACCGGCGCGAACAGCCGCTGGGCCGCCTCGCCCCCGCTGATCCGGACGCCGCGGCCGCCGTCCGGCTTACGCGCCGCCAGCCCGTACTCGGTCTCGACCCCGACGACGCGGCGCGCCCGCGGGGTCACAACCCCGCCAGGTCCATCAGCGCACCCAACTCCTCCGAGGTCAGTTCACGCAGTTCGCCCACCTTGAGCCGTCCGATCCGCACCGGGCCGATCGCGGTCCGGGTCAGCCGCCGCACTGGGTGCCCGACCGCGTCGAACATCCGCCGGACGATCCGGTTGCGGCCCTCGTGCAGCGCCACCTGGACGATGGAGCGGGTGCCGCCGCGCTGGATCAGCTTCACCTGATCGGGCCGCACCGGTCCGTCCTCCAGGGTGATCCCGCGGCTCAGCTTGCGCAGCGTGACGTTCTCGATGACGCCCTCGATCTCCGCCACGTAGGTCTTGCTGACCTCCTGGGAAGGGTGCGCCATCCGCTGCCCGAAGTCGCCGTCGTTGGTGATCAACAGCAGCCCCTCGGTGGGGGTGTCGAGGCGTCCGACGTGGAACAGGCCCTCCTTGGTGCGGCGGCCCAGATAGTCGGTGATGGTGGTACGGCCCTGTGGATCCTCCATCGTGCAGACCACGCCGCGCGGCTTGTGGAAGACCAGATAGACGTGCCGGCGGGGCGGCGGGATGCGGGCGCCGTCGACCCGGATGACGTCGCTCAGCGGGTCCACCCGCACGCCCTGCTCAGTGATGGTGCGGCCGTTCACCTCGACCAGGCCGTCGGCGATCATCTCCTCGCAATGCCGCCGGGAACCTAGCCCGGCCCCGGCCAGCACCTTCTGCAGCCGGATCCCCTCGCTCATCGGATGCCTTCCTGTTCGGATACGTCGTCGATTGAACTGTCGCCGGTCGAGCTGTCGCTGGTTGAGCTCGTCGAAACCGCATCGTCCGGGGTCTCGAACGACTCGCTGGTTGAGCTCGTCGAAACCACGTCGTCCGGGGTCTCGACAAGCTCGACCGACGACGACTCGACCGACGAAGCGGCGGACGCCGCACGCAGTTCGGCCTCCAGCACGGACGCGTCCGGCAACAGCGGGGCGATCGGCGGCAGGTCGTCCAGGCCGGCCAGCCCGAGCCGCTCCAGGAAGTGCCCGGTGGTGCCGAACAGCATCGCGCCGGTCTCGGCGTCCCGGTCCACCTCCTGGACCAGGTCGCGGGTGACCAGGGTGCGCAGCACACCGTCCACGTTCACCCCGCGCACCGCGGACACCCGGCCCCGGGAGATCGGCTGCAGGTAAGCGATCACCGCCAGCGTCTCCAGCGCCGCCTGGGAGAGCCGGGACTGCTGGCCCTCGACCAGCCAGCCGCCGATCAACTCGGCATGCTCGGCCCGCGTCCAATAACGCCAGCCGCCGCCGACCTCGCGCAACTCGAAGCCGCGGGACGTCTCGTCGTAGAACCAGGCCAGGTCGGCGAGGGCCTCCTCCACCACCGTGACGGGGGCTCGGACGGCCTGCGCCAGTTCCGCGGTCGGCACCGGCTCGGTGGCCATCAACAGCAGCGCCTCCAATGGCGCGGCGATCGATTGAGCCGAGGGCGCCGCGGCGTCCGTCACCTCGATGCCGGGCAGCGGATCGGCCACGACGTCCGGCGCGGACGGGTCAGTCATCGGCTGTCTCCTGGTTGCTCTCGGTGTCGAACTCGGCGGAGATCTCGATCGCATCCGCATCACCGGCGACCCACCGTACTCGCAGCTCACCCAGCGGCGTGAGCTGTTCGAAAGAGACGGCCCGTTCCCGGAACAGCTCCAGCAGCGCCAGGAAGCGGGCCACCACCACCAGCCGCTCGCCGGCGTCGGCGACCAGTTCGCGGAAACTGGCGGCGCCCCGCTCGCGCAGCGTCGCCATCACCAGCTCGGCCTGCTCCCGGACGCTGACCTGGGCCTGGTGCAGGTGACTCAGCGAGACCTGCTCGGCCGGCTCCGGGGTGAGCGCCCGGGCCGCCAGGAAGGCCAGCTGATCGGCGGTGGCGGTGAACCGGAGTTCGGGCAACAACGCCTTGAACTGCTCCTCCAGGCCGCCCGGACGGGCGAACCGGCGGTCCTCCACCACCAGGGTGTCGGCGATCCAGCGGCTCACCTGTTTGAACGCCCGGTACTGCAGCAGCCGGGCGAAGAGCAGGTCACGCGCTTCGAGCAGGGCCAGGTCCTCGGCGTCCTCCACCTCGCCCTGCGGCAGCAGCCGGGCCGCCTTGAGGTCGAGCAGGGTGGCGGCCACCACGATGAACTGGCTGATCTGCTCCAGGTCCCAGCGCCCGGGCCCCTGCTGTTCCTGGCCGGCCTTGACATGCGCGATGAACTCGTCGGTGACCACCGACAGCGCGACCTCGGTGATGTCCAAGCGGTGCCGCGAGATCAACTGCAGCAGCAGGTCGAACGGCCCCTCGAAATTGGCCAGATGGACGGTGAAGCCCGGCACGGCCTCGGTGGCGGCGGACGTCACGACGCGTCGAGCTGCCGGATCAGGTCGCACTCCTCGCCGTTGGCGTCCAGGTCGGCCACCGCCAGCGCGACGGCGGCGCGGACGATCCGGCCCCGGTCCACCGCGATGCCGTGCTGGGCGCGCAGGGTGAGCCGGGCCTGCTCCAGCGCCAGCAACTCCGCGGCGCTGACGTAGACGGTGATCTTCTCGTCGTGCTTCACCCGGCCGGAATGCCGAAGCCCCTGGTCGGGCGTGGGTTCGGTGGCCCGGAACAGCTCCTGGGCACCGGGCAGCGCTACGCGCCGGGGCATCGCTGCAACACCTCCCGGGCCAGCATCCGGTAGGCCTCGGCGCCGGGCGAGTTCGTCGCGTAGGTGGTGATCGGCTCCCCCGCGACGGTGGTCTCGGGGAATTTGATGGTGCGCCGGATCACGGTGTGGAAGACCTTCTCGCCGAACGCCTGGACGACCCGCTCCAGCACCTCGCGGGAGTGCACCGTGCGGGCGTCGTACATGGTGCCGAGGATGCCCAGGATCTCCAGGTCGGGGTTGAGCCGGTCCTGCACCTTGCCGATGGTGTCGTTGAGCAGGGCCAGCCCGCGCAGCGCGAAGAACTCGCACTCCAGCGGCATCAGCACCCGGTCGGACGCGGTCAGCGCGTTCACCGTGAGCAGCCCCAGGGACGGGGCACAGTCGATCAGCACGATGTCATACTCGCCGCGGACCTGCGCCAGCACCCGCTTCAGGGTCTGCTCACGGGCCACCTCGGAGACCAGCTGGACCTCGGCGGCGGACAGGTCGATGTTGGCCGGCAGGATGTCCAGCCCCTCCACCACGGATTCGGTGATGATGTCGTGGACGTCGTGGTCCCGGGTGAGCAGCAGGTTGTAGATGCTGGTCTCCAGGGTGTGCGGGTTGATCCCCAGCCCGACCGACAACGAGCCCTGCGGGTCGAAGTCGACCAGCAGCACCCGGCGTCCGGTCTCGGCCAGCGCGGCGCCCAGGTTGATCGTGGTGGTGGTCTTGCCCACCCCGCCCTTCTGGTTGCACATGGCGATGATCAGGGCGCGCCGGTTGCCCGGCGCCGGCGGGGTCGGTTCCGGCAGGTCGGGCAGCGGGCGTCCGGTGGGACCCAGGACGGGTCCCGGGTCGGGCGCGGGTGCCGCCTCGAACAGAGCCGGGCTTTCGGTGCTGGTATCGGTCACGGAGCCTCCAAGTGTCGACAAAGACACTAATACTCCGCCGCGATCGTTGCGGACGCGGCGCGCCGGGTTTCCCTAACCATCCGCACGACATACCCACAGGGGGTATGTTCGGGGTATGCGTTATCTTGCTCGTCTCGCCCTTCCCCTCGCCGCCGGGCTGGCCCTGGCCGGCTGCCAGTCCCCGGCCGCCGCGCCGAGTTCGACCCCGCCCTCGGCGTCCGCCACCGCGTCCAGCGCGGCCAACGCCGCGGACGTGATGTTCACCCAGATGATGATCCCGCACCACGAGCAGGCGGTGGTGATGAGCGATGCGATGCTGGCCAAGCAGGGCATCTCCGCCGAGGTCACCAAGCTGGCCACCGCGATCAAGAACGCCCAGCAGCCCGAGATCGACCAGATGAAGGGCTGGCTGAAGGCGTGGGGCTCCTCCGAGCACGGGGATCATCACGGCCACACCGGCATGGACGGGATGCTGTCCGACCAGGAGTTGGAGACCCTCAAGGCCGCACAGGGCAAAGAGGCAGAGAAGCTGTTCCTGACCGGCATGATCAAGCACCACGAAGGCGCGGTCGCGATGGCCAAGGAGGTTCAGGCCAAGGGCAGCGACCCCGCGGTGAAGAAGCTCGCCGACGCCATCATCACCAGCCAGCAGGCCGAGATCGACCAGATGAAGAAGCTGCTGGAGGGCTGACCGGCATCCACCTCCCCCGGCCGAACACCCGTCGCCCCCACCTGGCGCTCGCCTAACTATTTGGCGCTCGCTGAACTCAGCGAGCGCCAAATAGTTAG
>NZ_JASGDE010000026.1:0-18084 GCF_047607385.1 Micropruina sp. | reverse complement strand
CGCATCGCCTCGGTGAACAGCTGCTCGACCATGGTCAGCCGCTCCAGCGGGATGTCGGCGATGACCTGGGCCACCGACGACGGGTTGTCGGCCGGCACGAACCGGCGGACGATCAGCGCCGGGTCGATGGGGTCACCGGGCCGGGCCTGGAACCCCACGCCCCGCCCGGTGACCACCACCTCCCGTCCGAGTTCGTCGCGGGTGAGCACCACGTTGTTGTTGAACACCCGAAGGATCCGCAGTGCACTCACCCCCGTCCGTCCTCTCTGCTGACTTGTTGTGACCAACCGAGCCCGGTCAGGCCAGGTTGGCGCCGTTGCTGGCGATGGTGTCGCGGTACCAGCCGAACGACTTCTTGCGGTATCGGTTCAGGGTGCCGCTGCCGTCGTCGTTGCGGTCCACGTAGATGAACCCGTATCGCTTCGACAGCTGCGCGGTGGACGCGCTGACCACGTCGATCGGACCCCACCAGGTGTAGCCCATCACGTCGACACCGTCCGCGATCGCCTCGCGCACCTGCACCAGGTGATCGTTCAGGTAGGCGATCCGGTAGTCGTCCTGCACGGTCGGAACACCGTCCACCTCGACCAGCTCGTCCTTGGCGCCGAGCCCGTTCTCCACGATGAACAGCGGCTTGCCCCAACGGTCCCAGAACTGGTTGAGCACGATCCGCAGGCCGACCGGGTCGATCTGCCAACCCCACTCCGACGCCGGCAGCTTCGGGTTCTTGATGCCGCCCATGATGTTGCCCTGGCCGACCTCGCCGCCGGACGCCGCCTCGCAGATGCTCATGTAGTAGCTGAACGAGACAAAGTCGACGGTGTTGGTCAGCGTCTCCCGGTCGGCATCGGTGATGTCGAGTTCGATGCCCTGGTCCCGCAGCGTGCGCAGGAAGTAACCCGGGTACGCACCCCGCACGTGGACGTCGCTGAACGCCAGGTTGCCGTGGTCGGCGTCCATCACCTTGAGCACGTCGGCGGGGTCGGGCGTCAGCGGGTAGATCGGCATGGCGAGGATCATGCAGCCGATCCGCAGCTCGGGGTTGATCTCCCGGGCGATCTTGGTCGCGGACGCCGATGCCACCAGTTCGTGGTGGATGGCCTGGTACAGGTCGGCCTTGCTGAGCTGCTCCTTCGACGTCCAGATGCCTCCGGACATCAGCGGAGCGTGCAGCACCGAGTTGATCTCGTTGAAGGTCAGCCAGTACTTCACCCGGTTGCCGTAGCGCTCGAACAGGGTGCGGGCGTAGCGCTCGTAGAACCCGATCATCCGGCGATCGACCCAGCCGTCGTAGGTCTTGGCCAGGTGCAGCGGGGTCTCGTAGTGGCTGATCGTGACCAGCGGCTCGATGCCGTGCTTCTCCAGTTCGTCGAGCAGCGCGTCGTAGAAGGCCAGGCCCTCTTCGTTCGGCGTCTCCTCGTCACCGTTGGGGAAGATCCGGCTCCAGGCGATCGAGAACCGGTACACCTTGAAGCCCATCTCGGCGAACAGCGCGATGTCTTCGGCGTAGCGGTGGTAGTGATCGATGCCGACCAGTTTGAGGTTGTCCGCGGTGGGCTCCTCGACGGGCGGGGCCAGGATGCCGCGCGGCATCACGTCCTGGATCGACAACCCCTTGCCGCCGGCGTCATAGCCGCCCTCCAGCTGGTTGGCGGCGGTCGCGCCGCCCCAGAGGAAGCCGTCCGGGAAAGTGGTGCTCATGAGTTGATTCTCTCCTGTCTGTCGCGGCCCGTGGTCAGGCCGTGACGATCAGAGCGGTGTCGTCGTGGGTGACGGACGCCGCCGAGGCCGGGGCGACTTCCTTCTGCATGGCGGTGTTGGTGATGATCACCACGGTGGTGGTCGAGTAGCCGGCGTCCTTCACCTTGCCGAGATCGACCTCGACCAGCACGTCGCCGGCGTTCACCCGGTCGCCCTGCTCCACCTTGGGCTCGAAGCCCTCGCCCTTCATGTTGACGGTGTCGATGCCGACGTGGACCAGCACCTCGACACCCTCGTCGGTCCGGATGCCGTAGGCGTGCCCGGAGCCCATGGTGACGATGATGGTGCCGGTGACCGGCGAGTAGACCGTCCCGGACGTCGGCTCGACGCCGATGCCGGCGCCCATCGCACCACTGGCGAAGACCGGGTCGGGGACGTCGGCCAGCGCGACCAGCTTCCCGTCCATCGGGGACCGGACCAACACCTCGGTGCCGGCGGCAGCCACCGGAGCGGCGCTGACCGTCTCGGCGGACGACGCGGGCGCAGCCTCGGCGGCGGGAGCCTCCGCGGCGACCGCGGCGTCGTTGACTCCCCAGAACAGGGTGAGCACGAACGAGATCACGACCGCCAGGGCGATGCCGATGAACAGCAGCGGCAGGTTCGGCGTGGAGAGGTAGGCCGGCAGGGCGATCAGCGACGGGAACACGAAAGCGGTGGTGCCCGCACCGGCGATTCCGGCGAAGACGCCGCCGATCGCGCCGCCCGCGATGCCGAAGTAGAACGGCAGCTTGCGGGGCAGGTTGACGCCGTAGATGCCCGGCTCGGTGATGCCGGAGAGGAAGCCGGAGAAGGCGGACGGGCCGGCGAGTTCCTTGGTGTCGTGGTCCTTGGTGCGCAGCCAGACGGCCAGGGTGGCGGCGGCCTGCGCCAGCACGGCGCCGACCAGCGGGCCGGTGATGATGGCGTAGCCGGTGGAGAGCTGCTGCACCATGATCGGCACGAAGCCCCAGTGCAGGCCGAACAGCACGAACACCTGCCACAGACCACCCATCAGGGCACCGGCGAGCCAGGGGGCGACCTGGAACAGCCAGGTGATGCCGTCGGCGATGCCGTTGGCCAGAATCGTGGTGGCCGGGCCGATGGTGAGCAGGATCAGCGGCACCATGATCAGCATCACCAGCAGCGGCGTGGTGAAGTTGCGGATCGCACCGGGCAGGGTGCGGATCAGGAAGCGCTCCAGGTAGCCCTGCACCCAGACGCCGACGATGATCGGGATGACCGAGCTGGTGTAGCTCATGATCACCAGCGGGATGCCGAAGAAGGTCAGCGAACCTTCGGCCGAGGTGAGCGCCACGATGGACGGGTAGACCAGCGCGCCGGCGACCGCCATCGAGGTGAACTGGTTGGTCTTGAACCGCTTGGCGGCCGAGATGGACAGCAGCACCGGCAGGAAGTAGATCAGGGCGTCCGAGGCCGCGTTGAACACCACGTACTCGGTGCTCTCGGCGTTCAGCCAGCCGAAGGTGGCGAACATGGTGACGAAGGCCTTGAACAGACCGGCGCCGGCTAGCGGCCACAGGATCGGATGGAACAGCCCGGTGACCAGGTCGATGAATTTGTTGAGCACGCTCTTGTTGGAGTCGTCCTCCACCTCTTCGGCGGCAGCGCCGCCGCCCTCCAGACGCTCGGCGATCCGCGCGTAGACGAACGGGACGTCGTTGCCGATCACCACCTGGTACTGGCCGCCGGCCTGCACCACGGTCAGGACGCCCTTGAGCGCCTTCACCGTGTCGGTGGCTGCCTTCTCCTCGTCACGCAGCTCCAGCCGAAGCCGGGTCGCGCAGTGCCGAGCCGTCTTGATGTTTCCCAAGCCTCCGACGCCATCGATGATGTCGTCGCCCAAGGCCGCAAAGTCCACTGCCATGCAATCCTCCTCGATCGAATCAGGGCAACAAAAAAGGCCTGAGGCATGCCGATGCCCCAGGCCTTGCGTCCTCACGGACTAACAACCCTGATGAAGAATGATCTTCGGCCCCCAAGCTACGGCGTAACGCCGGTGAAACGCAACTCACCCGGGACGCCGATGGGACGCCCGGCGCCCCAACAAACTGACCCCAGCCCCCCGTGCCGCGGGCCCCGGCGACTCTGCCCAGGCGTCACGGTCGACATTGCCCTGATTCAGCGTCCTTTCCGCGGTTTGAACCAGGTGACAGACGCCGAAGCAGGGCAACGTCGCTCGCCGGGAGAAAGAGACGGCTACAGCAGCCAGTCGTCGGCGTCCCAGCCGCGCCGGAACCGCGCGGTCAGGTACTCGCCGACCACCGCGCTGCCCAGGTCGGCGAGATCGGGGGCGACCACCCGTCCGCCGGCCCGACGAGCCAGCTGGCCGAGGAAGCGTTCCAGGCCCGGGTCGTCCCCGAGCCGGAAGAAGATCGGGGACGCGCCCAGCCGGGACGCCTTGTCCAGCTCGGCCACGGTCAGCGCCACCGTCTCGGGTGCGGTCGGCCAGTCGAACCAGGCGTCCCCGCCGCCGGTCAGGTGCGCTGTCGGCTCGCCGTCGGTGACCACCAGCAGCACCGGCTGCATGGACGGGTGCTGCCGGAAGAACCGGTTCGCCAGCAGCAGCGCGTGGTGCAGGTTGGTGCCCTGTTCGCGCACCGGCGGCAGCGCGGTGAGGTCGGCGATCTCCCGCGACTGGGCCCAGCGTCCGAAGCTGATCAGCTCCAGCCGATCGCCCCGGAACCTGCTGCTGACCAGGTGATGCAGGGCCAGCGCCGTCCGCTTCATCGGCACCCAGCGTCCCTCGGCCGCCATCGAGTAGGACGCGTCCACCAGCAACGCCACCGCGGACGAGGTGCGCGCCTCGGTCTCCACCACCTCGACGTCGTCCAGCTGGATACGGAAGCGCGGCGGGGTGACGCTTCCCGCGACGTGAGGCGGCAGTCCGTCATCCCGGGCTTGACCCGGGATCCGCATGGGACGCAGAGGTGCGGTGCTCGCGGACCCGGGGTCGCGCGTCGCCGCGTTCAGCATCGTCCGGGTGACGTCCCACGGTTCGGAGTCGCCGAACTGCCAGGGCCGGGACGCCCCGGTCGGCTCCCCCGCCACACCGGCCAGCCGGGTCTCCCGGTTGCCCTGGCGTCCGGAGAGCTGTTTGGCCGCGTCCGCGAGCAGCGCCTTGCCCAGCCGGCGCATCGCCTGCGGCGACAGCCGCAGGTCGCCGGACGCGTCTCGGCGCAGGAAGCCGCCCTCTCGTAACGCCTTCTCCAGTTCGGCCAGGGTGCGGGCGTTGACCGCGGCGTCGCTGCCCAGCTGCCGGGCCAGGGCGTCCAGGTCGAGGTCGTCCAGCCGGGCGCCGCTGTAGTTCTGGCCGAGCTGCTCGGCCAGCGAATCGAGCTCGGCGAGGTCCTGCAGGACGCCGGTGCCGTCGCCCAGGCCCATGCCCTCGTCGCCGGTGAACTGTTCGCCACCGGTCCAGTCCTCGCCCGGACGCAGCGCCTGCAGGGACGAATCGAGCCGGTCGAGTTGGGCCATCAGTTCGGGCGAGCCGAACGCCTGCGCGGACAGCCGCATCAACTCCGCCCGCTGCTCGGCGCTCATCGAGCGCATCAGTCGCTGCGCGGCGGCGGCACGCTGCGCCAGCGCGTCGATCAGTTCGTCGACGTTGCGCGGGTTCTCCGGGAAGAAGTCGCCGTGCTTGGCCATGAAGTCCTGGAAGTCCTCGGGAGTGTCCTCGCCACGGCGGTGCTTGTCGAGCAGTTCGTTGAGGTCGTCGAGCATCGCGTTGATCGCCGCCCGGTCCTCGTCCGTGGCGTTCTCCAGGGCCTGCTTCATGCCGGCGAAGCGTTGGTCGAGCAGTTCGCGGCCGAGCAGGTCCTTGATCTTCTCGTAGTCCTGCCTGGCTTCGGTGGACGCCCAGTCGTAGTCGGTCAGCTCGTTCACCGCGGCAGCGGTGGACGGTGGCAGGTTGTCCAGCCGCAACTCGCGGAAGGCGCGGTCGTCGTCGTCCATCATGGCGTCGCGGAGCAGCTGTTTCCGTTCGGCGTCGACCGCTTGGGCGAGCAGTTCCTTGACCTGCTGCAGGGTGCCGTCCATCCGGTAGCGGCTGAGCAGGTCGCGGCGCCGCGCGTTGACCCGGCGGGCCAGGTCGTCCAGGCCCTCCCGCGACGAGCTGCCGCGACGCAGGTATTCGCGCAGCGCCCGCTCGGGGCTGTAGCCGGCCATCACGTCGTCGCCGATCGCGGCCAGCGCCTCGCTCAGGTCGACCGGCGGCGCCAGCGGATCCGGTCCGCCGCTGTAGCGGCCGTAACGCGAGGCGCGGTTGCGAGGCATGATCGTCCTAGCCGTAGATGGTTTCGCTGCCGTCGGAGTCCTTGGCGATGCGGCGGGCCAGGTAGAGCCCTTCCAGCGCCAGTTCGATCGCGCTGGCTCGGCGTCCGGGGTTGTCGGCGGCGAATCGCTCGGCGATCTCGTCGTAGACACCGTCCGCCTCCGGCAGGCCGGCCAGGAACTCGGACGCGGTGACCTGCTCGCCGGTGACGATGGTGGTCTGCCCGTCGAGGGCCTCGACCAGCGGCCCCAGATCGATGCCGCGGAAGTGGGCCCGGGCCGCCTCCGCCGTGGCGGTGCGCAGCAGGTGGCTCAGGATCGCCTCCTCCCGACCCTCCTCGCCGGCCTCGAACTCGACCTTGCCGCCCAGCACGTCGACTGCCGTCTCCAGGTCCACCAGCCGGGCCACCGGGTCGGTCTCGCCCCGGACGACCGCCCGGTGCAGCGCCGCCGCGGCCACCGTCTCGGCGCCCGCGATCGCGAACCGGGCCGAGACGCCGGAGCGCTGGTTGATCGCCGGCGACTCGCGCAGCGCCCGGGTGTAGCGGGCCAGGATCTCCAGCAGCACCTCCGGGATCTCGGCAACCAGTTGCGCCTCCTGCCGGATCACCGCCACCTCGTCGACCAGCTCCAGCGGGTAGTGGGTGCGGATCTCGGCACCGAAGCGGTCCTTCAGCGGGGTGATGATCCGGCCGCGGTTGGTGTAGTCCTCCGGGTTGGCCGACGCCATCACCAGCACGTCCAGCGGCAGCCGGAGCACGTAGCCGCGAATCTGGATGTCCCGCTCCTCCATCACGTTCAGCATCGACACCTGGATCCGCTCGGCCAGGTCGGGCAGCTCGTTGATCGCCACGATGCCACGATGGCTACGGGGGATGAGGCCGAAGTGGATGGTCTCCGGGTCGCCCAGCCGGCGTCCCTCGGCGACCCGGATCGGGTCCACGTCGCCGATCAGGTCGGCCACCGAGGTGTCCGGGGTGGCCAGCTTCTCCGCGTACCGCTCCGACCGGTGCCGCCAGGCCACCGGCAGATCGTCGCCCAGTTCGGACGCCCGCCGCCGCGACTCGGCGGTGATCGGCTCGTAGGGATGTTCGCCCAGTTCGGCGCCGGCGATCACCGGCGTCCACTCGTCCAGCAGGCCCTCCAGGGTGCGCAGCAGCCGGGTCTTGCCCTGGCCGCGCTCCCCCAGCAGCACCACGTCGTGGCCAGCGATCAGGGCGCGTTCGAGTTGCGGCAGCACCGTGCGGTCGAAGCCGTGCAGGCCCGGCCACGGGTTCTCACCGGCCGCCAGCGCGGCCAGCAGGTTGTCGCGGATCTCCTCCCGCAGGCCCTTCTGCACGTGCCCGCTGGCACGCAGTTCGGCAACGGTTGCGATGGTGGGGCGTTCGGTCACGTCCTCACGCTAACCCCGTCCGCAAGATGTCGAGGTACGGGTGGCTCGACCTGGCATCCACCCGTAACCACGAAGTCGATAGCTCAGCACGCAACAACCATCGGGATCGGGCACGGTCTGCCGTGCTCGATCCCGATCGTTGTTCAGCCGATCGCCAACCGACAGTGGTCACAGGGCTGAATGGGCCCCTCCCAGCCTCGACTCATCAGCACCTGCCCGACCATGAGCGCGGTTCGGCAGGCTGCCACACCAGAAACATCGCCCCAGCCGAGCCGCAACGTCAGCAGACCGACCAGCGCGTGATCGTTGTCCCTTGCCATGTCCCGGAACGCAGCACCACCCGTGTGGTGCAGCTTGCTGTCCAACTCAGCCAATACGCCGAACTCGTGGTACCAGGCGTCGGCCCGATGCCGATACCCGGCGCGTGCTTGTCGGACCGCTTCCGGTAGGCCATGGGCGCGTTCCACGTTGACCAGGAAGCGTCGTTCCAGCGCCGAGTGGGCACCGATCTCGACGTCGCCGAGGATGTCGCGCAGCAATCGTCGGCTGGGTTGCCGCCGACGTCCAGCGAGCTCGGTCAGCAGTCGCTTGGCCGTGGTCCGCCGACTGCTGATCACGTCAGCGAGAACTGCCGCCAACTCGTCCTCGTCTCGCCCGGCGCACAGATCAAGCACCGTGCTCTCCAATCCAGTACGGGTGGGTTCACCGCTGCCCGTTCGACGGGCTCTGATGAATCTCCAACCGAGCCTGTTCACATGATCGTCCAGCGTGAACACGGTGATCTCGGCGGGCTCGTCTTTGATCACCCCGTGCAGATGCCCAGCGGTCTCCAGACCGAGCACGGAGCTTTCTCCACCCAACAGGAGGCCGGCCCAGGCTCGCCCAAGCCATGCTGAACCCGCGCCCACTCGGTAGATCCCCGGTGTCAGAGTGTCGACGATGCCATCGGCAAGGAACCGGGCAATCACCCTGCGGGTCAGCCCATAGCCCAGCAGCTGAGCCCGGCTCAGCACACCCGATTGAGCCTCGGCCAACGCGCGCAAGTCTGCATGGAGCACCATCTTGTTCTTCACATCCTTACCGTGCGCCTGCCGGCTCGAGAGTGTTCAAAACAACAATCGGGATCGGGCACGGTCAGCCGTGCCCGATCCCGATCTTTGTCCGCCGGACCCTGCGAGCCTCAGCGGCACCCAGCAGCCTCGACGCACGGGTACGCTCATCGCGTGCCGTCGCCCACGACCTTCCGGGTGCTGCTGGTGCGCCACGGGCAGACCCCGACGACCGGGCAGATCCTGCCGGGGCGTGCTCCGGGCCTGCACCTGTCCGACCGCGGCCGGGAGCAGGCGGACGCCGTCGCCCGAAGGCTGGCCGGCGCCGGTCTGACCGCCCTTTACACCTCCCCGCTGGAGCGGGCCCGGGAGACCGCCGCACCCACCGAACACGCCACCGGCCTGACCGCGGTGATCGAGCCCGCGCTGCTGGAGTGCGAGTTCGGGGAATGGACCGGCCACCAGCTGACCGCACTGGCGAAGCTGCCCGAGTGGAGCACCGTGCAGCAGGCGCCGTCGACGTTCCGCTTCCCCGGCGGTGAGAGCTTCGTCGAACTGCAGACCCGGATGATCGCCCTGATGGAACGGTTGCGCGCCGCGCATCGCGGCCAGACGGTCGCCTGCTTCTCGCACGCCGACCCGATCAAGGCGCTGCTCACCCACGCGGTCGGCACCCACCTCAACCACTTCCAGCGCATCGACGTCGGCACCGGATCGGTCTCGGTGATCGACTGGCCCGAGCACGGCGCACCCGTCGTCCGCAGCGTCAACTCGACCGACGGGCCGCTGGGCCGGTGAATGCCGCTCAGCAGGAGGCGCTGCTCAGCGAGGGCACCATCGACCTGGTCGGCCGGGTGGTGGACAGCAGCAACGCCACCTTCGTCGTCGAGGTCAGCCGCGGCGACGACTACACCTGGGCGATCTACAAGCCCGAATCCGGCGAGCGTCCGCTCTGGGACTTCGAACCCGGCCTGTACAAGCGGGAACGGGCCGCCTACCTGCTCGACGCGGCGCTCGGCTGGGGACTGGTTCCGCCCACCGTGATCCGCGCGGACGCCCCGCTCGGGGTCGGGTCGCTGCAGTGGTTCATCGAGTTCGATCCCGAGGCGCACTACTTCAGCCTGCTCCGCAACGCCCCCGAGACACACGACCGGCTGCGTCGGCTGGCGGTGTTCGACGTGATCGGCAACAACACCGACCGCAAGGGCGGACACGTGCTGCGCGACGAGGCCGGCGACATCTGGGCGATCGATCACGGGCTCTGCTTCGCCGCCGAGTTCAAGCTCCGGACGGTGATCTGGGACTTCGCCGGCGACCCGATCGACCAAGCCGTCCTCGACGACCTCGCGGCCCTCACCGACCGGCTGCCCGACGAACTCGGCGACCTGCTCGACGAGCGGGAACTGCGGGCGCTGCGCCGCCGCACCCGCCGGCTACTGGACGCCGGCATCCTGCCGATGGACACCACCGGACGCGCCTGGCCCTGGCCACTGATCTGACCGGCGCAGGCCAACCCGATCGACTCCGGACGCCCGGAGCCGTCCGCTCTCAGCCGCCGGCGAACGGCGGCAGCACGTCCACCTGGGCGCCCGCCGGGACGTATTCGGTGCGGGCCCGGACGGCCTGCCCGTCGACCAGCAGCGTGCAGGCGGCGAGCACCGTGGCGAGCCGTTCACGATCGGCACCGAGCTGCTCGACCAGGTCGGCGACGGTCACCTCGAAGTCGGCGTCCAGGGTCTCTTCGTGGACTCCGGCGGCCTCGGCCGCCCCGGCGAAATAGCGAATCTTCACAGTCACCCTCCGATGGCGCTCATGGTGCGGGACGGCGGCACGAAGCCCGGCTCCCCGATGCCGTGCGCGGCGGCCTTCAGGCTCTGCGCTCCGGCCCACAGTTCGGCGAGTTCGGCGTCCGTCGCCCCCTCCCGCAGCGGGGTTCTCAGGTCGGTTTCGGTGCGCGAGAACAGGCAGGTGCGCAGCTGCCCGTCGGCGGTCACCCGGGTCCGGTCGCAGGCGCCGCAGAACGGCGCGGTGACCGACGGGATGACCCCGAGCAGGCCGCCCGGCTGGGTGGCGTCCGGCGCCACCCGCCACAATTCGGCGGGAGCGGCGCCGCGCGGCTCGGTGGCCGGCCGCAGCTCGAACCGTTCGCCGAGCCGGGCCAGGATCTCGGCCTGGGTGACCATCTTCGAGCGGTCCCACTGGTGCCGCGGACCGAGCGGCATCTGCTCGATGTAGCGCAACTGGTAGCCGCGTTCCAGGCAGAATTCGGCCAGCGGCACCACGTCGATCTCGTTGGCATCGCGCATGATCACGCTGTTGACCTTGACCGGCAGCAGCCCGGCGGCCTCCGCGGCGGCCAGGCCGGCCAGCACCGCGTCCAGCCGGTCCCGGCGGGCGATCGCGGCGTAGCGCTGCGGGTCGAGGGAGTCCAGGGAGATGTTCACCCGGTCCAGCCCGGCCGCGGCCAGCGCCGAGACCCGCTTGTCGAGCCCGATCCCGTTGCTGGTCAGCGACAGTTCGGGTGTGCCCCCGGTGCGGGTGCGCAGCGATTTCGCGTCCGCCACGATGTGCTCCAGTGAGCGACGCAGCAGCGGTTCGCCCCCGGTGAAGCGAATCTTGGTGATCCCCAACAACTCCACGCCGACCCGCAACAGCCGGCCCAGTTCGGCGTCGGTGAGCACGTCCTCGCCCGGGAACCACTGCAATCCCTCCGCCGGCATGCAGTAGGTACAGCGAAGATTGCAGCGATCGGTCAAGGAGACCCGTAGATCTGTGGCCACTCGTCCATGCGCGTCGGCCAGCATCAGCGGCGTGCGCAGTCCGGCGGTCATCCCCACAGGGTACGCGAGCAACCCTGTCGACTCAGCAAAGCCGGCACCGGTCGGCGTCCCGGGTGCCATGATTGTTCCGATGACTTCGTCCGCTACCCCGAGCGAGGCCCCAGAGCGGCTGGGGCCGACTCGTCGCCGGGTTCTGGCGCATCTCCAGGAGTTGGCCGACCCGGAATCGACCGAGGCGATGTCGGCGGCCCTCGACCTGCATCCGAACACCGTCCGCTTCCACCTGGACGCCCTGACCACCGCCGGGCTGGTCCGTCGCGTGGTGGAGCGTCGCGGCGTCCAGGGCCGGCCGCGGGTGCTGTTCACCGCCGCCCCGACCGTCCCGCCGGTCTCCGACCTGCCCTATCGCTCGCTGGTCCAGGCGATCCTCGGTCACCTCCGCGACGACCCGGACGCCGACGAGCCGGTCGCCGAGCAGATCGGTGAGGCCTGGGGACGATCCATCGCGGAATCGGACGCCAGTCTCACCGAAGGGACGGACGCGCTGGTCGCCGTCGTCAACGCGCTCGGGCTGAGCTCGCGGGTCGCCGAGACCGACGGCGTCCGCCACCTGGAGATCGTCCGCTGCCCGTTCCGCGACCTCACCATCGGCGGGGACGCCACGGTGTGCCGGATCCATCTCGGCATGATGCGCGGCTATCTGGCCGCCCGCGCCGCGGACGAGACGGTGGCGGAACTCCTGCCGTGGGTCGGCCCCGAACTGTGCCTGGCCCGGCTGGCGCCGGCGTCCGATCCGTCGACCGCTGATTGAGCTCGTGACCCATCGCCAGGGTCTCGACACGCTCGACCGACGAGACCTGGCGACCCGGGGACCCGGGGATTAGATCCCGACGTCCTCCAGCAGGTCGGTGACCAGGGCGGCGATCGGCGAACGCTCCGAGCGGGTCAGCGTGACGTGGGCGAACAGCGGGTGCCCCTTCAGCTTCTCCACCACCGCGACGACGCCGTCGTGGCGTCCGACCCGCAGGTTGTCGCGCTGGGCGACGTCATGGGTCAGCACCACCCGCGAGTTCTGCCCGATCCTGGACAGCACGGTGAGCAGCACGTTGCGCTCCAGTGACTGCGCCTCGTCGACGATCACGAAGGCGTCGTGCAGCGAGCGTCCGCGGATGTGGGTGAGCGGCAGCACCTCGAGCAGGTCGCGGGCCATCACCTCGTCGATCACGTTGCGGTTGGTCACCGAGCCGAGGGTGTCGAACACCGCCTGCGCCCAGGGCGACATCTTCTCGCCCTCCGAACCCGGCAGGTAGCCGAGCTCCTGGCCGCCGACCGCGTAGAGCGGACGGAACACGATCACCTTGCTGTGCTGCTGCCGCTCCAGCACCGCCTCCAGGCCGGCGCACAGCGCCAGCGCCGATTTGCCGGTGCCGGCCTTGCCGCCCAGGCTGACGATGCCGACGGACGGGTCGAGCAGCAGGTCGAGCGCCACCCGCTGCTCGGCGGAGCGGCCGTGGATGCCGAAGCAGTCCCGCTCACCGCGGACCAGCTTCACCGTCCCGTCCGGCAGCATCCGGCCCAGCGCCGTGGCGCCGGACGCCTGCAGCACGACCCCGCTGTGACAAGGCAGGTCGACCGCTTCGGGGATCAACGCGGTGCCGGACGCGTAGAGCGCGTCGATGCTGGCCCGGGCCACCTCGACCTCGGCCATGCCGGTCCAGCCGGTGTCGATGGGCTGCTCGTGCAGGTACTCCTCGGCGGCCAGACCGACCGCGGACGCCTTGACCCGCAACGGCACGTCCTTGCTGACCAGGACGACGTCGCGGCCCTCGCCGGAGTAGTTCAGCGCCACCGCCAGGATCCGGGAGTCGTTGTCACCGAGCCGGAAGCCGTGCGGCAGCACGGTCTGGTCGGAGTGGTTGAGCTCGACGTGCAGCGTGCCGCCGTTGTCGTTGATCCGCAGCGGCAGGTCGAGGCGTCCGTTGGCCAACCGCAGTTCGTCGAGGTAGCGCAGCGCGGTGCGAGCGAAGTAGCCGAGTTCCGCATGATGCCGTTTGGCCTCCAGTTCGGTCACCACCACGATCGGCACGATCACCTCGTGCTCGTGGAAATTGCGCAGCGCATGCGGGTCGCTGAGCAGTACCGAGGTGTCGATCACGTAGGTCCGCACAGCGGTCTCGGCCGGGGCGCTGACACTGCGGGAGCTGCTTGCTGTTCGGGGCACGAGCGGTCCTGTCCTGAGGCCGACCGCACCCGCCGGCCTCCCGATGGTCGGGTCAGCCGGGAAGTGCTGGGCCTGGTGCCGGCCCACGAGTTCGACCTGTGACGGTCAAACGACGCATCGTTCCTCCTGGACGGCCACGTGGGGTGGCCGTGCCAGCACTGTAAGCCTGTCGCCGGGCCATCCCGGCACGCGGCGCGCCGCTGGCCGCGGGCCTGTCACCGGCTGTTCATCTACCTGGCCCGCGTCCTCCGGCCGGCTGTCGCTCGCCCCGGCGAAACGCCGGTGGCCCCGGCCCTAGACTGACCGTCATGCCGCTTCCGGATCGCCTCGTCATGCCCACAACGCCCCTCGCCCGTCCCGAGTCGCAGGTGAGCGGTGAGAACTACCGGATCACCGTGTTGAGCGACGCGCTGTTCCGGCTGGAGTACTCCCCCAGCGGCAGTTTCGAGGACCGCGCCACCCAGATGGTGATCAACCGCGAGTTCGAGCCGGTGGAGTTCACCGTGCACCGCACCAAGCACGGCATCGAGATCGTCACCGACACCGTCCGGCTGAACTACGACGAGCAGCCGTTCAGCCCCGGCGGCCTGTACGCGCACCTGGCCGGCGGCGGCGGGCATCGCCGCACCTGGCGCTACGGCGAGCGGCAGCATCTGCTGGGTGGCCGGGATTCCAATCTCGGCGGCACCGCCCGCACCCTGGACGAGGTGGACGGCCCCACCGACCTGGAGGACGGGGTGCTGTCGTTCCTCGGCTCGGCGGTGCTGGACGACTCCGGCACGATGACCCTGGACACCGACGGCTGGATCGCTCCGCGCACCGCCGGCAACACCGACGTCTACCTGTTCGCCCACGGCAACTCCTACCAGCAGGCGCTGGACGACTTCCACCGGCTCACCGGACGCCAGCCGCTGCTGCCCCGCTGGGCGTTCGGCAACTGGTGGAGCCGCTACCACCCGTACACCTCCGAGGAGTACCAGCGGTTGATGGAGCGCTTCGAGGCCGAGGGCGTCCCGTTCAGCGTCGCGGTGCTCGACATGGACTGGCACCTGGTCGACGTCCCGCCGGAGTACGGCACCGGCTGGACCGGCTACACCTGGAACCGGGAACTGATCCCCGACCCGGAGGCGCTGCTGAGCTGGCTGCACGACCGGGGCCTGAAGGTGTCGCTGAACGTGCATCCGGCGGACGGCGTCCGGGCGTTCGAGGAGCCGTATGCCCGGATGGCGACCGCGATGGGCGTCAACCCCGAGACGGAGCAGCCGGTCGACTTCGACATCGCCGACCAGAAGTTCCTGGTCAACTACCTCGAGCAGGTGCACCACCCGATGGAGGAGCAGGGCGTCGACTTCTGGTGGTTGGACTGGCAGCAGGGCACCCACTCCTCGGTGGCCGGGCTGGACCCGCTGTGGCTGCTGAACCACTTCCACTACCTGGACAGCGCCCGCCGCGGGCAGCGTCCGATCACCTTCTCCCGCTACGCCGGACCCGGTTCGCACCGCTACCCGGTCGGCTTCTCCGGCGACACCATCAACTCCTGGGACAGCCTGGAGTTCCAGCCGAGGTTCACCGCGACGGCGTCCAACATCGGCTTCGGCTGGTGGAGCCACGACATCGGCGGCCACATGTTCGGCTACCGCGACAACGAACTGGTCACCCGCTGGTTCCAGCTCGGCACGTTCTCGCCGATCAACCGGCTGCACTCCACGCTGAGCAAGTTCATGGGCAAGGAGCCCTGGAACTACCCCGTCGAGCATGCCGCGGTGATGATGGACGCGTTGCGGCTGCGGCACCGGCTGCTGCCCTACCTGTACACGATGAACGAGCGGACGCACCGCACCAACCAGTCGCTGTGCCGTCCGCTCTACCACGTCGACCAGCGACTCGACATGCACGAGTTGCGCGGCTACGGGTCGCCCAACACCTTCCTGTTCGGGACGGAGTTGCTGGTGGCGCCGATCACCACGCCGGTCGACCGGGGCACCGGGCTGGGGACGGTGACCACCTGGTTGCCGGAGGGGCAGTGGGTCGACTTCTTCACCGACCTGCGCTACACCGGCGGACGGACGGTGCACCTGCACCGGCCGCTGAGCGGCTACCCGGTGCTGGCCCGGGCCGGGGCGGTGGTGCCGCTGACCGGGTCGGGCGAGTACGGCGTCGGCAACCCGGACGCTTTCGAGGTGCACGTCTTCACCGGTGCCGACGGCTCGTTCACGATCTACGAGGACGACGACGCGGCCGCACCGCGCGGCGTCCGGACGCCGCTGGCCTGGGACGACACCGCCGGGGTGTTCACCATCTCCCCGGCCACCGGTGAACTGGACGTGGTGCCGCAGCAGCGCCGCTGGACCCTGGTGCTGCACGGCGTCGGCGACGCCGAGGTGAGCGGCGGGACGGCGACGTCCGGCACCGGACGGCTGACCATCGACATCGGCGCGGTGGACCCCGCGGTGGGCGCCACGGTCACCCTGTCGAACCCGGTCCACGGCGGCGGGCCGACCGTCCCCGAGCGGATCTTCGCCCTGCTGAACAGCGCGCAGTGCGACTACGCGGTGAAGGAGCGCACCTGGTCGATGGTCGAGGCGCCCGGGGACTCCCTCGCGGTGCTGCGCCGACTGGACGGCATCGAGCTGCCCGAGCCGCTGCGGGCCGCGCTGACCGAGATCCTGCTCTCCGACGGCTGAGCTCGGCCTCCGCCGACGGCTGAGGTCCACCTCCCCACCCGCCCGATAGACCCCTGCCTAACTATCTGTGCCCTCCCACATGTGGGAGGGCACAGATAGTTAGGCAGGGGTTTTTTGTCGGCGAGCGAGGGCCGGCGACGGGCGGGCGTCCGGACCGATGGGGTCGGTCCTCAGCGGCCGAAGCGGCGCTCGCGTTGCGCGTAGGCACGCAGGGCACGGATGAAGTCGACCTTGCGGAAGTCCGGCCAGAGCGCCTCGTGGAAGTAGAACTCGCTGTGCGCCGACTGCCAGATCAGGAAGCCGGAGAGCCGCTGCTCGCCGGAGGTGCGGATCACCAGATCGGGGTCGGGCTGCCCGGCGGTGTACAGGTGCGAGGCGATCTGGTCGATCTCCAGGGTGCGGGACAACTCCTCCAGGCTGGTGCCCTTGGCCGCCTCGGCGGCCAGCAGCGAGCGGAAGGCGTCCCGCAACTCGTGGCGTCCGCCGTAGGAGACCGCGATGTTCACGTGCATGCCGCCGCGTCCCTCGGTGCTGGCGGACGCCTCGCGCAGCCGCGCGGCCATCGGTGCCGGCAGCAGGTTCAGGTCGCCGACGATCTGCACCCGCCACGGCCCGTCGGCGGCCAGGTCGACCACCAGGTCCTCGATCACCTGCAGCAGCGGGGCGAACTCGTGGTCGTCGGAGCGGTCCAGATTCTCGGTGGACAGCACCCACACGGTGACCGTCGGGATGCCCACCTCCTCGCACCACTGGACGAACTCCTTGAGCTTGTCGGCGCCGGCGTCGTAGCCGACCGCGACGGGTTCGTCGGGGGCGTTGCGGCGGGCCCAGCGGCGGTTCCCGTCCGCCATCACGGCGACATGCCGGGGCAGCCGGTCGGGGGTCAACTCGGCCAGCAGCCGCTGCTCGTAGGTGCGGTAGAGCAACCCGGTCGGATCGAGCGCCGACAGCACCCGGGCGACGCGAGTGGCCAACTCCATAGCGCTCAGAGTACCGGCGGGCCACCCCCTCGGGGGTAGCCGAAATGCCGGAAAGGGCGGCCTGTCGCGATCGGGGACGCTGCGGACGGCGCGGCGTCGTCCGCCGGATCAGCGCAGGGTGACCAGGGCGATCGCCACGAAGTGGCAGATCGCGGCCACCACGGTGCAGGCGTGGAAGATCTCGTGGTAGCCGAAGTAGCGCGGGGACGGATCCGGCCGCTTCATCGCGTAGATCACCGCGCCGCCGCTGTAGATCAGACCCCCGACGCCGATCAGCACGAAGACGCCGACCGAGCCGTTCGTCCAGAACTCGCCGAGCCAGCCGAGCGCAGCCCAGCCCATCAGCAGGTAGAGCGCGGTGTGCAGCCAGCGTGGCGAGTTGATCCAGACCAGGTTGAACATCACACCCGCCAAAGCGGTCAGCCAGACCACCCAGAGCAGCACGGCGCCGCTCGACGGGCTGAGCATCGCCAGCGCCAGCGGCGTGTAGGAGGCGGCGATGAAGACGAAGATGTTGGCGTGGTCGAGGCGGCGCAGCATCAGCTGGGTACGTTCGCCCCAGTTGCCGAGGTGGTAGGTGGCGCTGACGCCGAACAGCTCGACGGCGGCCAGCAGCCAGACCGCACCACCGATCCGTCCGGTCAGGGTGGGCGACAGCACGATCAGCGCGATCCCCGCCAGCAACGCGATCGGGGTCATCACCAGGTGCAACCAGCCGCGCAGCAGCGGCTTGGGAAGCGGTATCTCGATGCGATCCACTTGTTGTCCTAGGCTCGCAGACATGTAGCTACGGTACCGTAAGTTACGTTGCCGTAGCAAGCTGGACGCCACTGCTCCCGTGGCGTTCGGAGTGCCGCCGGGTATCGTCCGCCGGCTCCTCTCACCGCTCGCCTAACTATTTGGGGCTCGCCGAATTCGGCGAGCCCCAAATAGTTAGGCGAGCGGTG
>NZ_JASGDE010000025.1:0-55321 GCF_047607385.1 Micropruina sp. | reverse complement strand
GTCGCCCTGGTCGCCGGCGTCACGGCGCCGGCGCTGCTGACCGCCCCGCGGACCAGCGCACTCGCCGTGCAGGACATGATGCTGCCCGCCGGCCTGCTCGCCGTCGCCGCGGTGGCGCTGCTGGGCTGGCTCGAACCGCGTCGCGCCAACGGATCGCTGTGGGGCTCCCGCGTCCCCGCCGGGATCCATTTCGGCCTCGGCGGCATCTGGCTGCTCGCCGCCGCAGCCGTGTTCGGCTTCCGCTGGGACGAGGTCGGCACCTTCGCGGCCCTGCCCGCCATCTCCGGCCTCACCCTGCTCGGCGTCGCCGGCCTCGCGGCACTGATCCTGGGAGGCTACGCCTACCGGGCCGACCGATCCGGACGCCAGACTGGCATCGCCCGGACCACCGGCGACCTCATCGACCAGCGCGACGCACCCGAGGTATTCGACGCGCTCGACCGTTGGTGGTCGACCACCGGTCCGGACGCGATGCAGCAGTCCGCGACCCGCGTCCGGGACGTGCGACGCGAGGTGCTCGCCCGGTTGAAAGCCGGGATGCTGATCACCGAACGCGAGGAACGGATCGCCACCTGGGCGCCCGATCCGGTGACCTGGAGCGAGCGCCGACGGTGACCCGGTCTCGAAGCCGGCGGAAATGACATCGGTGTAGTTATCCCGATCTGTGGATCGTCCTGTGGATAACCCCTGATCGGCGCTCTCAACCCTGCCGGCACGTCCGATCACGCGAGATTGAGCAACGTAGTTGTCACTGCTACTACTCTCTGCCTAGACTTCCCACACGTGATCGAACGTCTGGTCGAACTCGGCCTGAACCAGTCCGAGGCACGGTGCTACCTCGCTCTCCTGCAGCACCCCGAAGCCACCGGGTACGAACTCGCCAAGTCCGCCGGGCTGCAGCGGGCGAACACCTACGCGGCCCTGGAATCCCTGTGCGAGAAGGGGTTCGCCAGCCGGACGACGACCGAGTCGCCGGCTCGCCATGTCGCGGTCCCGCCGTCGGAGACCCTCGGCCGGCTGAAGCGGCAGACGGCCCGCAGAGTCGACACGCTGATCGCCGACCTGGCCGCCTGGACCGCGCCCCAGCCGACGACGGCGATCACCGCCCTGCAGGGCCACGACGCCGTGGCGGACCGGATCCTGGCGCTCATCGACGCCGCCCAGGGGCGGGTCGCGCTGTGCTGTTGGTCCGACGACCTCAGTTGGCTCACCGATGCCCTGCGCGCGGCCGCCAACTCGGGCTGCCGGGTGGTGGTCAACGTCTTCGGCGACGGCGATCTCGATGTCGGCGAGGTGTTCCGGCACGAGAGCCCGGACCGCACCGTCGGCGGGCATCTGCTGCTGCTGGCCGTCGACTTCCGGACGGCGCTGGTGGCGACCCTCGACGACCACCCGCAAGCCATCCAGACCGATCAGCCGGCGCTGGTCCGCCTGGTGGAGAAACTGATCCGCGACGAGGCCTACCTGGCCGCCATCTTCGAGCAGCACCGGGACGCCCTGGAGCAGAGCTTCGGCCCCCACCTGGTGGATCTGCGAGCCCGGTTGCTGCCCCCCGACGAGGCCGACCGGCTGGTCTCCGTGGTCGGCTTCGGGGCGGCCGACCACACCCTGTCCTGAACCCTCCGCCGACCCTCCACGAAGGAGAACCATGCCTGCCACCATCGTCGTCGACGCCTTCTGGGGCGACTCCGGCAAGGGAAAAGTCACCGCTCACCTGGCCCGCCGCCTGGACGCCGCCTTGGCCGTCCGGGCCGGCGTCGGAACCAACGCCGGCGCGAGCTTCACCCTCGACGACGGCACCCTGGTCAAACAACGCCAGCTGCCCACCGCCTGGGTCAATCCCCGAACCAAGCTGGCCGTCGGACCGGGCGTCCTGGTCAACCCGAGCATCCTGGCCGACGAGCTCGAACGCTTCGGCGTCGCCGACCGGACGATGATCGACCCGCGCTGCGGGATCATCACCGCCGACGATCTCGCCGAGGACGTCGCCGACCCCTTCCTGCGCGGCGTCGTCGGCACCAGCGGCAGCGGCGTCGGACCGGCCCGGGCCCGCTACGTCAACCGCAAGGCGCAACAGGTCCGCGAGCTGACCGAGTTCGCCGGACTGTGCGGCGACGTCGCGGTGGAGGCGAACACGCGCTCGGCCGCCGGCGAGGTGGTGCTGATCGAGAGCGCGCAGGGCACCCAGCTCTCGCTCTCGTTGAGCTTCGAGTACCCCTGCACGACCGTGAAGAACTGCACCTCCGCCGCCGCGATCGACGACGTCGGCCTGAGCTGGCGACAGGTCGGCGACGTGGTGCTGGTGGTGAAGGCGCTGCCCACCCGGGTCGGCGAGGGACCGCTCCCGCATGAGATGACCCACGAGGAGGCCGTCCGCCGTGGCATCGCCGAATACGGTGTCAACACCGGACGCCCGCGCCGCAAGGCCGCACGGATCGACGCCGAACTGCTGCGCTACGCGACCATGGTGAACGGACCGACCCAGATCGCGCTCACCTTCACCGACCACATCGACCCGGCCGTCAAGGGCGTCCGAGACCCGGGCGGACTGACCGCCGAGGTGCGGCGGGTGATCGACGAGGTCGAACAGATCACCGACTGCCCGGTCACCATGATCGACACCGGGCCACTACTCAACGACATGATCGATCTCTAGGACACGAGCGCACTGTCGAATTCGGTCGGGTGTATTCGTAGACATGATGCGAGGCAGCCACCGGGCTGCCGGAGAAGGAGTCCGACAATGCCGCAGTATCTGCTTTCCGTGCATCACCCGAGTGAGTTCTACAACGCCGACAGCCGGTACGGCGCCTACCCCAGCGAGGCCGACATGAACCAGGCGATGGCCGACACCGGCGCCTTCAACCAGGGCCTCATCGACGACGGCTACTTCGTCTTCGCCGGCGGTCTTCAGCCTCCCGAGTCGGCGACGACCGTCGACGGACAGGGCGAGAAGGTCAGCTACACCGACGGGCCGTTCGCCGAGTCGAAGGAGTACATCGGCGGCTTCTGGGTATCGAAGCGCCCGACCTCGACGTCGCGCTGAAACTCGCCGCGGCGGGCTCGAAGGCATGCCGCTCGAAGGTCGAGGTCCGTCCGTTCCAGACCCTGTGACATCGCTCGACAACGTCTTCCGTGCCGAGCATGGACGGCTGGTCGCCTCGCTCACCCGCCGCTTCGGTGACCTCGACGTCGCCGAGGACGCGGTGAGCGAGGCGATCGTCGCAGCCATGGAGAGCTGGGGCGACGAGCTGCCGCCGAACCCGGGCGGCTGGCTGATGACGACGGCCACCCGCAAGGCGATCGACCGGCTCCGGCGCGAGGCGAAGCGCAACGACAAGCATCAGGCGGCGGCACTGATCGCCGACCACACCTCACCGGCGTCCACCGGCCCGATCGAGGACGACCGGCTTCGCCTCATCTTCACCTGCTGCCACCCCGCGCTGGCGCCCGAGGCGCGGGTCGCGCTGACGCTGCGCATGCTCGGTGGGCTGACGGTGCCGGAGATCGCGCGCGCGTTCCTCGTCCAGGAGACGACGATGGGTCAGCGAATCAGCAGGGCGAAGGCGAAGATCAAGCAGGCCCATATTCCGTACGCCGTGCCCACCGAGGCCGAGCTCGGCGACCGGCTCACCGCCGTGCTCGCGGTTGTCTACCTCGTCTTCAACGAGGGGTATCTCGCGTCCGGTGGCGAGACGCCGACCCGCGTGGACCTGACCGGTGAGGCCCTGCGGCTGGGCCGGCTGCTGCGCAACCTCCTACCCGGCGAGCCGGAGGTCGCCGGCCTGCTCGCCCTGATGCTGCTGATCGACGCCCGCCACCGGTCGCGCTTCGATAGGGCGGGTGAGCTGGTCCCGCTCGGTGAGCAGGACCGCGGCGGCTGGGATCGCACGCTGATCGCCGAGGGCATCGCGCTGGTGCGCGAGTGCCTCGCCGTCAACCGTCCGGGCCGCTACCAGATCCTCGCCGCCATCAACGCAGTACACGACTCCGCGCCAGCGGCGTCCGACACCGACTGGGGCCAGATCGCGACGCTCTACGATCAGCTCTTCGCCCTCGACCCGTCACCGATCGTCGCGCTGAACCGGGCGATCGCGATCACCGAACTCGACGGACCGGACGCCGCACTCCGGATCATCGACCCGCTCCCCCTGCAGGGCTACCACGCCTGGCACGCGACCCGCGCCGAACTGCTGCGACGGCTCGGACGAAGCGGCGACGCCCGCGCCGCGTACGACGCCGCCATTGCAACCGCCACGAACCCGGGCGAGATCGCCTATCTCGCGGCGCAGGTCCCAGCTCGCCTACGGCTGCGAGACAGACCGCCTCGTGTCGAATACTTTTGACTGAAGACCCTGCTAAGTCGAAAGTATCAGCGAGGTGTTATTGGACGTAAAGCGATCTCCCTGGTGCCGTACGCGCGTGACGCCGCGGAGTTGATGGGCGCGAACGTGCGGACGACCCGGCTGAACCGGCACTGGACGGCCGCCGAATTCGGCGCGCACGCGGGGTGTTCTCGCCACACCGTGGCAGCCATTGAGCGGGGTCGGCCGTCGGTGGCCTTCGGGCATGTGCTGAACGTGTGCGCCGCGCTCGGAATCCCGCTGGGTCGCTCCGGAACGGCGAGCGACACCGAGCAACTCTGGTTCGCCGATTCGATCCCGAGCCTGACGGCCAACGCGTGATGGCGGTTTCGGGCTCTCGCTACTCGAACTGGACGAGAGCATCGGGCGCTATGCGACCTATCCGGACATCCTCGACGCGCTGAGAAGGCACTCACAGGATCCGGCATCCACCAGCCGCCAGATGTTCACCCGATAGCGGTCAACATCGCCTTGGGTAACACCGACCCAAGTCGCTGTAGGAACGAGCCCCCGCTCGTCGTCCATCGGGCCGGATTGCCAGCCCAGACGATCGCCACCGGAGGGACTGGACCGTTCTCGCACGGGACCCGCGAGTCAGAGGTGTCTTAACAGTTCCGCTTTCTTGCGGGCGAACTCATCGTCGGTGAGAGTACCTGACTCACGAAGACGAGCAAGTCTCTCGATACTGGAAATCACTTCCTCACTTGACGGACGCTGGCTGACATACTGTTGCGGCGAAGGAGTTACCGTCGGCGCCTGGTGCCCGTAGGTGACGTGCTGCGTGTGTTGAAGTCTTGTTTCGGCCAGCCTAGCTTCACGAGCTGCCCTGTTGATCACTTCTACCCCCGCCCTGAAATCGTCGAGATCAGTCAAGACCATCGTCTCGGTTGACCTCCCGCGATTGACATGAACGCGAATCGTCCCCACACCTCGTAGCTTCTGAGTGGGGCTCTGGGAGGCGTCAACATCCTGCACCCAAGCTAACGGTACTTGCTGGGTATCCGTTGTGATGATGCCGCGCTCGACGAACAGATGGACCCCATCTATGCGGACCTTGACGGCTCCAACTCCAGTCAACGGCTTTCCAATCGCCGCCCAGAGATCTCCCGGTCGTCGGAACGTGGACAGAGCATCCGGCACCGGCCGCGCCGAGATCTCCTGAACCCGCGACCCCTGTGCCACATTAGGACTATCGTCGACCCAGAACTGCCAGCCGTCTGGAGCCTTCGGCCACGACGGGTCCGGCGCCCAGCCCTCGGGCGGGCGCCAACTCGCCGGGGGCTGTGGCCAGCCCGGAGGTGCATTGAACTTCCATGCCATTGCGGCCTCGCCTCCAGTTCTCCTGAACACCGACTCTGCTCCCGTAGAACGCAGAATAGTTCACGTCTCCGGCTCAGCGTAAGAAGGGCACTCTCCCTAGCGTCGTTAGGTCCAAGTGGGGCCCATCGACATGCCGCTGGCCATGTTCGCGACCAGCTCGGTCATCCCCAAATGCCGGCCGTGTCTGGTTCGTGGGTTCGACCCTCATGAAAGGTAGCTCTCGGTCGAGAAGTTGACCAGTCTGACGGTCGACTGCTTCCGTCACGCGAACTGTGCCTTCAGCAGGGTCCACCTGGCGGCGGGTGTGCTCGATGACAGCGATCGCCGACAGCATCGGCACCGTGATCGGGTAACGGGGCTTGAACGCGGACGCCATCGTATCGAGAATCGCGCCAGAATCGCGCCATCAATCGCGCCACGAGTCGGAGGGTCACCCCTCCTCGCGTCATTGAGCCGCTACCTCGGCGGCCGTGGCCAGCCGGTCGCGCAATCCCGCGGAGAGCCAGACCAGGACGTCGGCGTCCAGGTGGAGTCGCTCTTTCACGGCAACATGCCCCGTCCTGCGTCCCACTCGTCCGACCAGTCCAGCGACGCCAGCTCGTCGGGGTCGCCGATGATGATGTTCGGGTTGGTGTGGATGGCGGCCAGCCGGTCGGGACTAGGGTCGGCGAGATGGACGTACTCGTCGATGTCGAGTTCGAGCCCGTAGGCGGCTACTCGCGTGAGCGTTTCGACGGAGAACCAGTGAGCGGGCGTCGTTGCCAGGATCCCCGGCTCACCGTCCTCGTCGTCGAGGAGGACATGCATGGTCGGCACGATCTCGAGTGAGGCACTGATGCTGTGCCGCTCTTTGAGCGCTCTGAATGTCTCCGCCGTCAGCTCGATCCGATCCAGCACCTCGCGTGCCAAATCATCGGAGTCGGCGTTGATCCGGCTCTCCGTCTCCCATACCCAAAGGCCGGAAGGGGCGGTCCGGCCACCGAAAAGGAGGTCGCCCCGGCGATGGGCGCGCGTGGGCTCGATTCCCAATTCGCGGGTGATGGCGTCGGGATCAAAGTCGCCGTGCAGGGCCAACTCCCCGTACACCTCGAACCATGGATTCATGCCCTCATCATGCCTCACGACGCTACTGGCCTCGCATGACCGGACGCTCGGAACGCGACCGCCCACAAGGCCCTGCCTAACTATCTGCGCCCTCCCACATGCGGGAGGGCGCAGATAGTTAGGCAGGGGTTTTACCGGGCGGGTCGGGGTCCGGGGGTCTCGACAAGCTCGACCAACGACAAGCTCGACCGGCTACGGGCTCGACCAACGACAGGCGCGACCGGCGACAGGCGACGGGCGTGACCCGGCCTGACGGCTCAGTTCTCCAGCGGACGGTTGGTGGCCAGCATGTGCCGCATCCGGTCCTGGTTCGGCGGCAACACCACCAGTTCCAGGGCGACGTCGATCTCGCGGCGCAACAGTTCAGCCTCGGTGACCGGTTCGTCCCCGGTCAGCATGGCCGCCAGCGCCCCGACGATGCGCTGGTCGGTGGCTGAGGCGTCCGACCAGGAGGCGTCCAGCGGCTCCAGCCGTGGGCTGTGCAGCGCGAACACCCCGGGCTCCGGACGCCGCGGGCGTCCGACCAGCTCCAGAGCGGCCGCCTTGGCCCGCTCCAGCACCCGGGCGCCGTTCATCACGATCTCGTCGGACGGCAGCAGCAGTCCCTCGGCCTGGGCGTGGAACGCCGAGCCGCTGATCGCCGAGCTGGACGCCAGCGCGAACGCTCGTGCCGCCGGATCGGGCAAACCCCGTAGTGTCGCCCGGATCAGGGTCCGGGTGACGCCGCCCCAGGCAGGAATCAGGCCCACCTTGCGCTCGGGGAAGCCGGCGTAGAGTTCGGCGCCGGCCACCACGTGATGAGCGGCCAGCATCAGCTCGCAGCCGCCACCGAGCGCCAGCCCGCGAGCCGCCGCCACCACCGGGAAGGACGCCGCCCGCAGCCGGGCGAAGGACCGCTGGCCCCGCTCGGTGAAGCTGCGCAACTCGTCCGGATCGTTGCGATCGGCCAGGGACGCGAAGACGTTCAGGTTGGCGCCGGCGGAGAACGCCCGCGGATGGTCGGTGCCGATCACCAGCGCCGCGAAGGCGCCCTGCTCGCCCAGCTCCAGGGCCTGCTCGATCAGCTCGAACACCCCCGGCTCGCAGACGTTCATCTTGGTCCGCAGGGTCAGGCAGGCGACCTGGTCGCCGAGGTCGACCAGCGCCGCGGACGCGTTCTCCGCCAGCACCCCGGAGACCAGCACCCCGGACGCCTGCGCGACGGTCAGCGGACCGGGCGGCAGCTCGACCACGCCTCCGTCGGTGGCCAGCACCGCGCCCGGACGCGGCCGGAAGCCGCCCGCCTCAGCCGCGTGGCGCAGCAGCGCCGGCACCGGACGTCCCTCGGCTTCGAACCGCTCGACCAGCCAGTCGACGCCCACCGTGTCGGCGAGTTCGAACGGACCGGCCTGCCAGGCGTAGCCGAGCTTCATCGCGTCGTCGATCAGGCCGACCTGGTCGGCGATCTGCGGCGCGGTCACGCAGCAGTAGTCGACGAACTCACGCAGCACCGTCCAGGCGTACCGTCCGGCCGGCGAATCGGTCGCGCAGGTCGCTTTCAGCCCGCGCACCTGCAACGCCGGGTCGGACGGCGTCCGCCGCGGCCGGTACTCGAAGGTCTCGGTGTCGATCACCTCGTCGACGGGGCCGTCCGCGGTCTTGCGGCGACGGGTGAAGCCGCCGGGGCCGCGGCGTCCGACCAGGCCACGCTCCAGCAGCCCGGTGAAGACGTCGTTGACGGTGATGTCGTAGCGGTGGTAGCCGTCGTCGGCGGGCAGCAGCCGCAGGAAGCTGGTCCAGATCGACGGCACCAGGTTGATCCCGACCAGGTCGAACAGCCCGAACACCCCGGTGCGGGGCGTCCCGAACGCCCTTGTCATCACCGCATCGGCGGTCTCGATGTCGATGTCGCCGGCGAGTGCCTCGGCGGAGGCGACCGCCATCCAGAAGTTGCCGATCCGGTTGGCCAGGAAGCCCGGGGTGTCCCGGCAGCGCAGCACCGTCTTGCCCAACTGGTGATCGCCGGCGGCCACCAGCCGGTCCACCACATCGGGGTCGGTCGACACCCCCGCGACCACTTCGAGCAGCGGCATCTGCCGGGGCGGGTTGAAGAAGTGGGTGATCGCGAAGTGCGCGACGAAGCCGGCGTCCCGGCCCTCGACCAGCCGGTCCAGCGGGATCGTCGAGGTGTTCGAGCTGACCATGGTGGCGGGCCCGCGGTGCGCCTCAATGGTGGCGTACAGGTCGCGCTTGACCGCGAGATCTTCGAAGACGGCCTCGATCACCCAGTCGGCCTCGGCGTAGGCGGCGACGTCGTCCACCACGTTGCCGGGCATCACCCGCTCGGCGAACACCGGCAGCATGAAGCCCCCAGCCTTCACCTGGCGGGCGATCGCGTCCCGGGCCAGCCGGGACCGGTCGTCGGTCTCACCCTCGGGGACGACGTCCAGCAGCCGGACCGTCACCCCCGCGTTGGCCAACTGCGCCGCGATCCCCGATCCCATCGCACCCGCGCCGACCACGACCGCCTGCCGCACGTCCGTCGTACTCATGGACACCTCCTCGGGCCTCCTCACGATCGTAGCCCCGGCACCCGACACAGCCCCTGCCTAGTCGGTAGGCCCTGCCTAATCAGTTCAGCCCTCCCGTATAAGGCAGGGCTGAACTGATTAGGGAGGGCCTAGCGGAGCGGGGACGCGCGGCGGCGGAACCGCCACACCCCCATGGCGACCAGCCAGGCGACCAGGAAGGTGCCGACCAGCAGGTACCCGAGATCGCCGAGATCGATTGACGCCAGCGCGGCCAACGGCCCAGACGTCACCCCCAGTTTGTCGGCCAGCACACCGGCCAGCTCAATGCCGCCGATCACCAGCGCGACCACCACCGAAAGTCCGGTCACGGTGAGGTTGTAGTACATCTTGCGCAACGGGCGGTCACCGGCCCAGCCATAGGCACGGCACATCAGCACGCCGTCGGCAGTGTCCAGCAGGCACATGCCGGCGGCGAACAGCACCGGCAGGGTGAGCACCGAATACCACGGCAGTGCCGCCGCAGCCGCACCGCCGGCGATCACCAGCAGCCCGATCTCGGTGGCCGTGTCGAAGCCGAGTCCGAACAGGAACCCGACCGGGTACAGATGCCAGGGGCGGCTCACCAGGGCGGCGACCCGTCCGGCCAGGCGGCCCACCACGCCACGGCGCTGCAACTGCGCCTCCAGCGCCTCCTCGTCCAGTTCGCCCTGCCGGGCCCGGGTGAGCAGCCGGACCAGACCGATCAGCACCACCAGGTTGATCACGCCGAGCACCACCAGGAACAGCCCCGAGACCAGAGTGCCGACCAGCCCAGCGGTCTGCTGCAGCGGCGACGCCTCGTCGGCAAGCTGCCCGGCCAACGCACCCACGCCTGCGGCCAGCAAGGCGACCAGAACCAATACCACCGTCGAATGCCCTAGTGAGAACCAGAAGCCCACCGAAAGCGGACGTTGTCCGAGCGCCAGCTGGCGACGGGTGGTGTTGTCGATCGCGGCGATGTGATCGGCATCGAAGGCGTGCCGCATCCCGAGGGTGTAGGCGGTCAGCCCGATGCCGACGCCGAACACTTCCGAGGCTCCGCCGCCGTTGGGCTGCCCGCTGACCGCCGCGGCCAGCAGGCCCCAGCCGAGCAGGTGCAGCGCCAGGATGAATCCACCCATGCCGAGCAATCGGCGCCGGTCGCCCGGGGCTGCGCCCAGCCGTGCCGCGGCCGCGGGTGCGTCGAGTTCGATCGTCATGCGCGTGCTCCGTCCGCGATCAGCAGCATCAGCCAGGTGGCCACGATGAACGGCCAGGTGTACACCGGTATCGGCGTGAGCGAGAGAAGCTGCTGCACCCCCACCGTCGCGACGGCGCCGACGCAGCCCAGCAGCCAGGCCGTCCGGCCGGGACGCAGGAACACCCCCGCCAGCGCGATCGCGGTCAGGCATGGACTGTAACCGGCGAGCCCGACCGACAACTCTGCCGGCGTCGCCCCCGCCGCCCACCCGGTCAGGGTGCCCAGCAGGCTGCCGACCAGGCCGGCCAGCCCGACCCGCCAGCCGGCCACGAACAGCCCCGCCAGGATCACCAGTCCGGACAGCCAGCTCTGCGCGAAGACCACCTGGCCGACACCGGTCAGCACCGCCTCGACCAGCTGCACCGCCGGATTCCCGGACGGCACCTCCGACGGCGCCGCCGCGGATGGCAGCACCGCCCGCACGAGCAATGCGATCAGCCCGCTGACCACGCAGAACGGGGCGGTGAGCACCGGCAGCGGACCACCGGCCCGCGGGAACCGGGCGAACACCCCGGCGAAGGCTTGGGTGACCGCGGGACACGCCGCGGCACCGACGAGAGTGGCCAGCACCGCCGGCCAGGGTGAGCCGAACGATGTCCAGGCGGCAGCCCCGACCAGTGCACCGCAGTAACCCTGCAGTCCATGCGCGACCGACAGCGCCACCAGCCGCGCGGCAATGGTGGCGATCAGCGTGCCCAGCACGGTCATCGCCGCCAGCGGCACCGAGTAGAGCGCCAGGCCGGCCACCATCAGCACGCCGGCGAGCCAGCTCTCCTGCAGAAAGATCTGGCTCACGCCGAGGGCGAGAGTGCGGCCCGCCTCGCCCAGGCCGGCGGCCGACGACGGATAGGTGGTCTCGGACATGGGATCTCCTCGGGGGGTCAGGGTTTGCGCAGGTTCAAGGGCGGCAGTCCCCACCAACGGCTGCGCACCGCGTTGTCGACGGCGAGCAACAGGGCCTCGACAGCGGCCGTGTCGTCACCGAGGGCCCGGACGGCGAGCGCCGGTCCCGCCGCCAGGGATGCCCCGGCGCGCAGTCCGGACGTCGCTTCGATGAGTTCCCAGACGTCGGCCACCAGCTCGGCGTCCACCCGAGCGTCAACCAGCAGCAGCGAGCCGAGGTGGCTGTGGCCGTCCAGGCCGCCCAGCCCGGGCACGTCACCGACCGCCGGCTCCAGCACGAGGGCATCCACCAGGAACGGCGCCTCGGCACCCGGACGACGGCACTCGGTACGCAGCGACACCCGGGTGTAGCCGAACCGGGCACCGTCCGGCGACCAACCCGGCGTCACGATCTCGCTGGCCAGGTAACTGGCCGCCGGGTCGATCTCGACCCGGGTGAGCTGCTCGTATTCGGCGTCGTGGTAGGCGATCAACGGATCCGGAACCGACTCCAGGACGGCCCCGGCCGCCAGCCGCACCTCCGTCCGCTGCCGGGCCGGCGCCTGCGGCGTCCGGTACACCTTGGTCGCGGCCTGGGTAGTGAACAGCAGCGACGCGCCGGCGTCCAGGTTGAGGCCGATCCGGTAGCGGTCACCGCCCAGATAGCCGCCGCCCGGGTTGATCACCGTGTAACAGACCTGCCCGGAGGCGTCCAGGTAGTGCGGCCGCAGCACCCGCAGCGAGCCCGCATGGTACTGCTCGATCGCTGTACCGCGGCCGTGCCGGACGCCGATCCGCAGCCGGAGTTCACCGGTGACGGCGTCCGGCCGATCGGAGCCGGCGATCTCGGCGCTCACCCGTCGAGGTCTGTCATCAGGACGTCGTGACGCAGCCAGTCGAGCACCCGGTCGAGCCCTTCGTCGGTTTTCAGGTTGGTGAAACCGAACGGCTTGTCGCCGCGGAACACCAGGGTGTCGGACCGCATCACGTCCAGATCGGCGCCGACGTAGGGGGCCAGATCGGTCTTGTTGATGATGAACAGGTCGGACTTGATCATGCCCTGGCCGGCCTTCCGGGGGATCTTCTCGCCCTGCGCGACGTCGATCACGTAGATCGAGAAATCGACCAGTTCGGGGCTGAAGGTCGCCGACAGGTTGTCGCCGCCGGACTCCACGAACACCACCTGCAGATCGGGATGGTCGCGGATCAACGCCTCGATGGCCGCCTCGTTCATCGAGGTGTCTTCACGGATCGCCGTGTGCGGGCAGCCGCCGGTCTCCAGGCCGACGATCCGGTCCAGCGGCAGCACCGAGTTGGCCGCCAGGATCTTGGCATCCTCGGTGGTGTAGATGTCGTTGGTCACCGCCGCCATCGACACCTCACCGTCCAGGGCGCGGGTGACCCGCTCGATCAGTTGGGTCTTGCCGGCGCCGACGGGCCCACCGACGCCGATCCGCAGGGTTCTCATCGTTGGATTCGTTCCTCTCTAGGACTGGTACATCCGGGCGCGGAGCCGTTCGTGGCGCATCTGAGCGATCTCCAGTCCGGGCAGGGTGGCTCCGAAGTCGTCCAGGCTCAGGTTCGGGACGCGCTCCACAACCGCCTCGATGTGTGGTCGGGCCGCCGCCAGGGCTCGCTGCCCGGCGTTCTGGCCCAGCGGAATCAGCCGGACGGCGTTCTGGGTCAGTGTCGTCGCCACACCCTGCAGGTGGGCGGCGACCAGTGCCGCGGACGGGGCTCTCAACCCTGCGCCGGCCACTCCGACCGCCACTGCCGGATGCCCGTGGCAACGACCGGACGCCACCGCCGCGGCATAGGCGTCCAGCCAGGCCGACGGGCAGGCGATGGATGCGATGGCCAGCATCCGGGCACCCATCGCGACGACGGCGTCCCGGGTCTGCCGCGGCAGGGTCTGGGCGTGCAGATGCCGGTCCACCCACCAGGCCCGCTCCGGCAGCCGATCACGGACGGCCTCGGCGACCAGCCGGACGGCCAGCGCGTCGCCGGTGGCCAGCGGTCCGGTCAGCATCGCCGCGAGCCAGTCGCCGAAGCTGTGTTCGTCGTCCACCCGGCCCTCGACCACGTAGGTCTCCAGACCGAGCGAATGACTGAACGCCCCGGTCGGCGCCGCCGAGTCGCACAGCTGCGCGAGCGGCAACTGCCAGCCGGGCAGGCTGCCCCAGCCACCGGGGCCGCCGGGTTCAGTGGGTGTGCTCGGCATGGCGGAACGGCACCTGCATCACCCGGTCGGCGCGCACATAGCGGACGCCCTGGTGGTCCAGGTAGTGCGCGGCGGTGTGGTCGTACTGGATAACCATCACCCCTTGATGGCCTGGTAATCCCTCGAACGGCTCGTCCGGCCCGAAGAACTGCGCCTGGAGGTGGCGGTTGCCCAGGTTGTGCGCGATCACCCCCATCTGCAGCACGCTGGACGGCGCGATCACCAGCACGTCGGTGGGTTCCAGGGCGATCACCACCAGGCCGGTTTCGTCGCGCAGCAGGATGTCCCCTTCGCGCAGGTCGATCCGGCCGGCGAGCCGCAGCCCGATCTCGCGTCCGTGGTCGGAGGTGACCCGCTGTACCTGCCGGGTGAGTGCGCTCAGCGGCAGCACCACCCGCTCCAGGTGGACGCTGGCGAGTTCTTCGGCGGACAGGTCGGCGGTGTTACCCAGGATGCGTTCGACGATCACGATGGCGGGTCCGGCTCAGAAGAGGAAGTAGCGCTGGGCCAGCGCCAATTCCTGGGCCGGCTCACAGGTGGCCAGTTCACCGTCCACCCGGACCTCGTAGGTCTGCGGATCGACGGTGAGTTCCGGCGTGACGTCGTTGAACGCCATGTCGGCCTTGGTCAGCGTCCGGACGCCGCTGACCGCCCGGATCTGCTTGCGCAGCCCGAGCCGCTCCGGCACGCCGGCCGCCAATGCCGCCTGGGAGACGAAGGTGATCGAGTTCGCCGCCGGGGACTGGCCGAAGGCACCGAACATGTCCCGCATCAGCCGCGGCTCCGGGGTCGGGATGGATGCGTTCGGGTCGCCCATCACCGAATGGGCGATCTGCCCGCCTTTGACGATGATCGCCGGCTTGGCGCCGAAGAAGGCCGGCTCCCAGAGCACCAGGTCGGCCCATTTGCCGACCTCGACGCTGCCGACGACGTCCGCGATGCCGTGGCTGCGGGCCGGGTTGATCGTGTACTTGGCGATGTAGCGCTTGATCCGGAAGTTGTCGCCGCCCTCCGGGTCGCCGTCCAGCTTGCCGCGGGCCTTCTTCATCTGGTCGGCGACCTGCCAGGTGCGGGTGATCACCTCGCCGACCCGTCCCATCGCCTGGGAGTCCGACGAGGTCATCGAGAACACGCCCAGATCGTGCAGCACGTCTTCGGCGGCGATCGTCTCCGGCCGGATCCGGGAGTCGGCGAACGCCACGTCCTCGGGGATCGCCGGGTTCAGGTGGTGGCACACCATCAGCATGTCGAGGTGTTCCTCGGCGGTGTTGCGGGTGAACGGCAGCGTCGGGTTGGTCGACGACGGCAGAATGTTCGGCTCGGCGGCGAGCGTGATGATGTCGGGGGCGTGCCCGCCGCCGGCGCCCTCGGTGTGGAAGGTGTGGATCACCCGGCCGGCGATCGCCCGCTTGGTGTCCTCGACGAAGCCGCACTCGTTGAGCGTGTCGGTGTGGATCGCGACCTGGACGTCGAACTCGTCGGCCACCTTCAGCGCCTCGTCGATCGCTGCCGTGGTGGAGCCCCAGTCCTCGTGGATCTTCAGCCCGATCGCCCCGGCCTCGATCTGCTCGGCGAGCGGCTCCCGGGCGGCCGCGTGCCCCTTGCCGAGGAACCCGAAGTTCATCGGCCACTGCTCGGCGGCGCCGAGCATCCGGGCCAGGTGCCACTCGCCCGGGGTGATCGTGGTGGCATTGGTGCCGTCCGCGGGGCCGGTGCCGCCGCCGATCATGGTGGTCACGCCCGACGACAGTGCGGTGCCGATCTGCTGCGGCGAGATGAAGTGGATGTGGGTGTCGATGCCGCCGGCGGTGACGATCCGGTGCTCGCCGGCGATCACCTCGGTGGCCGCACCGATCACGATGTCGACGTTGTCGGTGATGTCGGGGTTGCCGGCGGCACCGATCGCGCTGATCACCCCGTCGACGATGCCGATGTCGGCCTTGTAGATGCCGGTGTGGTCGATGACGATGACGTTGGTGATCACCGTGTCGGCGACCCCGTCGGCTCGGACGGCGCGTCCGTTGTGGCCCATGCCATCACGGATCACCTTGCCGCCGCCGAAGACGGCCTCCTCGCCATGGTTGGTCAGATCCCGCTCGATCGCGGCGAACAGGTCGGTGTCGCCCAGCCGGACGGCGTCGCCCACGGTTGGGCCGTACAGGTCGGCATTCTGCTGCCGGGACAGTTCGAAGCTCATGGGTGGTCCTTCCTCAGGCGTCCAGCGGTCCGTTGACCGCGTTGGCAAGGCCGTACACCTCGCGGCGTCCGGCCAGCGCGACCAGTTGGACGGTCTTGGCGTCGCCGGGTTCGAAGCGGACGGCGGTGCCGGCCGGGATGTCGAGGCGGAAGCCGCGGGCGGCGGCACGGTCGAAGCGCAGCGCCGAGTTCACCTCGAAGAAGTGGTAGTGGGAGCCGACCTGGACGGGACGGTCACCGGTGTTGACGACCTCGACCGTGATGGTGTCGCGTCCTGGATTGCAGAGGATCGGCTCGGTGCCGAGCCGGAATTCGCCGGGGATCATGGGGGCCTCCTGCTCAGCGGATCGGGTCGTGGACGGTGACCAGCTTGGTGCCGTCCGGGAAGGTGCCTTCGACCTGCACCGAATGGATCATCTCGGGGACACCCTCCATCACGTCGTCCCTGGTCAGCACGGTGGTGCCGAACGCCATCAGGTCGGACACCGTGCGTCCGTCCCGGATGCCCTCAAGCACCTCGTGGGTGATCAGCGCGACCGCCTCGGGGTGATTGAGCTTGAGACCGCGGTCTTTGCGGCGCCGCGCCAGATCGGCGGCGACGACGATGAGCAGCTTCTCCTGCTCACGGGGGCTGAGTTGCATGGTGTGACTCCTCGCTCGAGCACTCCCGGTCACGTCGCGAGGGGCGGCGAGGACGGGGTGGATCGGCACCGAAGCTAGCACCGTGTCGGCGGTTCGGCCCTCCGCTTCATCCGACCTTAATCTGCGGCCCCGTTCCCCACATTCCCCCGACCCATCGTCGTAAGGCCCTCCCTAACTACTTCAGCCCTCCCGTCGACGGCAGGGCAGAGGTTGTGATGTCTCGGGACATGGGTGACAGTTCTGTGTCAGGGAGGGGTTTACCGGTCGGTGCCTCAGCCGGACGATCCGACGGACGGGGCGAGATCGATCGGACCGGGATGGTTGACTCGTCCCATGAAGGTCAACCTGGTGCTCGGAGCCGGCGGTGCCCGCGGTTTCGCCCATGTCGGGGTGATCCAGGAGTTGCACGCCCGCGGCCACGAGGTCGTCGGCGTCGCCGGGACGTCGATGGGCGCCCTGGTCGGCGGCGTGCTGGCCGCCGGCGGCCTGGAGGGCTTCACCGAGTGGGTGCGGACGCTGACCCGCGGCGACATCGTCCGGCTCACCGATCTCACCCTGGGTGCGCCCGGGCTGATCCGGCTGCAACGGGTGATGCGCGAACTGCACCGGTTCATCGGCGACACCCGGATCGAGGAGCTGCCGATCCCCTACACCGCGGTCGCTACCGACATCGACCAAGAGCGCGAGGTGTGGTTCCGCAAGGGCCCGCTGGTGGCCGCGATCCGGGCCTCGATCGCCATTCCGGCGGTGTTCACGCCGGTGCGGATCGGGGAACGGCTGCTGGTCGACGGCGGCCTGCTGAACCCGCTGCCGATGGCCCCCACCATGGACATGCCCGGCGAGGTGAACATCGGCGTCTCGCTGTTCGGCAAACGCCCCGGGCTGCACATCGGGCTGCCCAGCAAGGAGTCCTCCGACGACGCCAGCGCCGACAACACCGAGATCGCGGCGGACGCCGGGCAGCCGTCCTGGACGGAACGGCTCGGCCAGTCGATGGCGGAGTCGTGGCCGGCCCGCAATCTGAGCAAGCTGCTCACCCCGCCCCCGCCGCCGGCCAAGGAGTTCGAGGACTGGCCCTCCGACGTGAACCTGATCGACCTGCTGGGCCGCACCCTGGACGTGATGCAGGGTCGCATCGAGATCGCCCGTACCGTGTTGAACGTGCCGGACGTGCTGGTCTGGGTGCCGATGGACTCCTGCTCGGTGCTCGACTTCCACCGGGCCGAGGAGATGATCGAGTTGGGTCGCCAGTTGGCGGTCACCGAGTTCGACCGAATGGGGTTGTGAGAGTGGATATGGACGTGGCCGCGGTGCGGCTGATCGCCTCCGACATGGACCACACGCTGCTGGACGAACACGGTGACCTGCCACCGGACTTCCACCACTACCTGCGCCGGCTGAGCGCGGTCGGGATCACCTTCGTCGCGGCCAGCGGCCGTCCGCTGAACCGACTGAAGCAGATGTTCCCACCGCACGAGGGCATCGCCTACGTCGGCGACAACGGCGGCACGGTCAGCTACGGCGACACGGTGCTGTTCCAGAGCCTGCTGGCACCCGAGCACTACCGCGCGATGGCGACGGTGACGCTGGCCGACACGCCCGGCGTCCCGGTGGTCAGCGGTCCGGACGCCGCGTACGTGTCCAGCGCGCACCGCGAGCACGAGCCGTACCTGAGCACCTTCAATCCCACCATCGTCTTCGTCGACGACTTCGCCGAACTCGATGCCGCGATCGACAAATTCAGCGTCTATCTGCCGACCCGGGAGAGCCGCCGCTACTACGACGAGGTGTTCGGGCCGGCCTACGCCGCCGACTTCTCGGTCACCGTGGGCGGCCCGGTCTGGGTCGACATGATGAACCCCGGCGTCCACAAGGGTCACGGCATCCGGGTGCTCGCGGAACATCTCGGGCTGGGACGCGAGCAGCTGATGGCCTTCGGAGACGCCTACAACGACCTCGAGATGCTGGACGCGGTGGCGCACAGCTACGCGGTGAGCAACGCCTACGACGAGGTGCGGCAACGCGCCCGGTTCATCGCGCCGTCCAACGCCGAGCACGGGGTGCTGACGGTGATTCGGCAGGTGCTCGCCGCCCAGGAGGGCTGATCTGCCTGCTCCGGTCGAAATCCGCGGCGGGAATGGGCCAGGATGGCAGTGACGCCGAAGGGAGCGAGCCATGACCGCGAACACCGACCACGGCAAGAAGCCGTACGTCCTGGACATCGAGAGCACCACCGTCGACAACGACAATTTCCGCACCACGCTGTGGACCGGCGAGCACCTGCAGCTCACCGTGATGGCGATCCCGGTGGGCGGTGACATCGGCCTCGAGGCGCACCCCAACAACGACCAGTTCCTGCGCCTGGAACAGGGCAAGGGCCTGGTCGAGATGGGTCCCGCCGAGGACGACCTCAACTTCCGCGAGGAGGTCGAGGACGACTGGGCGATCCTGGTGCCCGCCGGAACCTGGCACAACGTGACCAACATCGGTGACGTGCCGATGAAGGTCTACGCGCTGTACGGCCCGGCGGACCACCTGCCCGGCACCGTGCACGCCACCCAGGCCGATGCCGAGGCCGACCCGAACGAGGACTGAGGCCACCGGGGGCGAGCCTCAGCTCAACCCCCAGGCGAGGACGGCCGAACAGGCCACGGCCAGCCCGGCCAGCAGACCGACCGGACCGAGCACGGCCAGCAGCCACGGCGCGACCAGGGCACCGGCCAGTGCCGCGGCGACCACCGCCGAATCCGCCAGGCCGAGCGCGACCGCGGTGTAGTCGGCGGGCGCCCCGAGCTGCATCATCCGGGTGGTGCGGCATTCGACCATCGTCAACCCGGAGCCGAGCAGCGCCATCGGGACGGCGGCGGCCAGCCAGCCGGGGCTGACGGTCACCACGACCAGCGGCAGCACCACGACCAGGTGCGCGGCGATGCCGGGCGACAGGCGTCCGACCATCCGGGCCAGGACGGGTGCGGTCAGCGAGGCGAAGCCCTGCGCCGCGGTCAGCCAGCCGAACGCGGCGACGCCGGCCTCCCAGCGCGTCTCGGCGATGGTCAGCAACGCCACGCCGAGGACGCCGATCACCACGTTGAGCGTCATCACGGCCACGATGGCCCGGCGGACCACCCGCACCGCCAGTACGGCGCGCCAGCCGTCCCACAGTCGCGGCCGGTGAACCGACGGCGCCCGCTCGGGAACCCGGCGCGGCAACACCACCAGCGCGGCCACGATCAACGGCACACTCACCGCCACCGACCAGGCCGGCGCGGCCGCCAGCAACATGCCGCCGAGCGCCGGACCCACGACGAAGGCGCTGATCTCCCAGGTCACCAACGCGTTGGTGTGGTGGTCCGGACGCGCCGAGAGCTGCGGGATCAACGCGGCCAGGCTCGGGAAGGCGGGAACCCCGACGGCGACGCTCAGCGTCGCGGCGACCAGCGCCGGCCAGGGCAGGTCCCCGAGCAGCAGCGCGGCGACGGACGCCACCAGCAGCACCCGGGCCGCGATCGAGAGCCGCACCGCGCGAAGGCGTCCGATCCGGTCGCCGAGCCCGCCGAGGAACGCCGACAACAGCACGCAGGGGGCGAACCGGGACGCCCCGGCGAGCCCGACCAGTGCCGGATCGGCGGCGATCCGCCAGATCGCGGCGAGCAGCGCCGGCCAGGGCAGTGCGACGGCGACCGCGGCCAGCGCGTGGGCAGCCACCAGGCGGCGCGGGTCCACGGGTGCGGCGGTGCGGGTCATGGCCGTCCTCTCGGTCGAGAGGAGGAGTCGACCGGCCGCCGGGTGATGCGGCCGGGTTCAGCAGCCCGGGGACGTCAGCGGAGTGGGGCTAGCCCCGCTCACCGCTCGCCGGTTGCCGCGGTCGCTGGTGCGGCTACACCCGCTCACCGGTTCCCGCGGTCGCCGGTCGCCGGCGCGGCCGGGATGGTCGACGCAGCCGGGCGGGTCACGGCCAGATTGGCGACACGTCCGGGTCGGTCACGGCCAGGGATTGGCTACGCAGCCGCGCAGATCACCGCTCTGCTGCATCATCACCGGGGCCTTCTTCCCCTTGCCGGGGCAGGAGGCGGTGCCCTTGCCGAGCAGCTGCCCGACGGCATGGTTGACCAGGTAGGCGCGGTAGCCGGCGGTGTCGCCGGCATATCCGGCGGCCCCCGACTTCCAGCGTTCGGCGCTGATCACCACGGTGTTGCCCTTGGTGCAGCTGTCGGCGCCGCCGGCGTCCGATCCGCACAGGGTGGCGGCGGTCTTCGCACTGGCCAGGTAGAGGTTCACCGTCGCCTTCGCGCGAGCCACCAGGGCGAACCGGACGGTGCCGTCACCGGTCCAGCTGCGCGGGTCGTTGAGCACCCCGGCGACGGTCTTGGCGACCGAGTCGGCGTCCAGCTTGGCGCTGCTCTCCACCCCGACCGCGTAGCGGCGCAGCTCTCCCTGCGAGCCGGCGGCGGCCGCGGTCACGCCCGCCCAGTCGAAATCGCCGGAGACCTTCATGGTGCTGCGCGGCGAGCTGGAGGCGCTCGCCGACGGGCTGCCGCTCGGACTCGTCGAGGCGTCGGCGCTCGGGCTGGCCGAGGGACTGAGGAATCGGGTGCCGCTCGGGGCGGGCACCGGGATGGTCGGCGCGCCCGCCCGTTCCACCGGTGCGGAGATCGCCCGGACGCCGAGCACCGCGCCCACCAGCACGGCGACGGACGCCACGATCAGGGCGATCCGTCCCCAGTTCGGTCCCAGCCGTCTGACTTCCGGTCCGTCCACCGGATCACCCTAATAGAGGGTGTCCGGAGGATCCGGCTGCGACCCTCGTCCGGCCCGGGTTCATCGTGCCGATCGGTTCCGGCGCGGAATGGTCAGGCCGGCGATCCCGGCCAGCAGCCCGCCGACGGTGGCGATCCAGGCGGCGTCCTGGGCGGAATGGCCGTCCACCACCTGGCCGGCCAAGGCCGCGCCGGCCGCGACACCGACCACGCCGACCGTGCTGAGCGCCGTCATCACCGTGGACAGCCGCTCCGGCGGGGAGATCCGTTCCGCGTAGGCGTAGCCGGTGACCAGGGTGGGACCGACCATGATGCCGACCAGCAGGCAAGCCAGCGCCATCGTGGCCGCGTCCCAGGCCACGATCAGCAGCGGCGACATCAGCGCGCAGCCGAACCCGAACGCGGCGATCCGCGCGGCCATCGAGAAGCGTGCCGGCAACCGGTTGCTGAGCAGGCCCATGCCGGCGCTGCCGACCGCCATCGCACCGTAGACGGCGCCGGCGACGGCACCCTCGCCGCGCACCGTGAAGAAGGCGGCGATGCTGGTCTGCGATCCGCCGAACAGCACCCCGACGCCACCGATGGCCACCGCCAGCGGGATCAGCACCCGGAAGTCCACCCGGTCAGCGGATTCGGCATGCCGGTGACGACCGTGGTGTGCCGGCGGCAGTGCCGAGGAATGCAGCGCGAAGCCGACCTGACCGATCCAGGCCAGCACCAGCGCGGTCAGCAACGGCGCCGGGGCGGCGACCGCGGCCAGGCTGGTGGCGAGCACCGGCCCGATCACGAAACCGACCTCGTCGACCGCACCCTCCCAGGCCATCGCGGACGCGGTGAACGGCACCCGGTCGTCCCGGGACGCCGCCCGCTGCGACCAGCGGGCCCGCGCCATCGCGCCCAGCTGCGGGTTCGCGAAGCCGATCAGGGCGGCCAGGGCCAGCACGGCGGCCAGCGGGACGTCCGGGGAGCACCAGAGCAGGAACCCGCCGATCGCGGCGGTCTGCACCACGGTGGCGGCCACGCCGACCACCCGGTGTCCCCACTGGTCGGAGAGGTGCCCGACCAGCACGGCGCCGGCGCCGCCGCCCAGGCTGAGTGCCGCGGCGGCCAGCCCGGCCAGTCCGAACGAACCCAGCTGGTGGTGCGCGTAGAGCAGCAGGGCCAGCGGGAGCACCGAGGTCGGCAGTCGTCCGAGGAAGCCCAAAACGGTGAACGACGGGCCCATGCTGCGCAACAGCACCCGGTAGGGCAGATGCTGCGGCATGAGGTTCTCCCTTGCGTGTGGGTGGGTGTGCGTGTGGGGTCGGCCCGCACCGACCGCTCGCCTAACTATTTCCCGCTCGCTTAATTCAGCGAGCGGGAAATAGTTAGGCGAGCGCTGGGTGAGACGGACGGGTGGAGTGGGCAAACACAGAGCGAGGCGGGGAGATCTCCCCGCCTCGCCGTGTTTGCCGGGGTATCAGGCGGCGACGACGTCCACGTTGATGTGGGCGACCACGCCGCTGGTCAGCTTCAGACCGACGGTGTGCGCACCGACGGACTTGATCGGCTTGGCGATCTCGACGGCGCGCTTGTCGACGGCGGGGCCGCCGGCCTTCTTCACCGCGAGCACGATGTCGGCCGGGGTGACGGCGCCGAACAGCTTGCCGTTCTCGCCGGCGTTGGCCGGCAGGGACACCGCGAGCTCCTCGAGCTGGGCCCGGATCTCCCTGGCGTGCTCGACGTTGCGGATCTCACGGGCGTCGCGGGCCCGCTTGATGCCCTCGATCTGCTTCTCGGCACCCTTGGTCCACTTGATCGCGAAACCGCGGGGCAGCAGGTAGTTGCGGCCGTAGCCGTCCTTGACCTCGACGATCTCGCCGGGGATGCCGAGATGGTCGACAGCAGCGGTCAGAATGAGCTTCATGCGTCCGTTCTCCCTTCTCAGCGAGCGGTCGAGGCGTACGGCAGCAGGGCCAGCTCACGCGCGTTCTTGACGGCGATCGCGACCTTGCGCTGCTCCTGGACGGACAGGCCGGTCACCCGGCGGGCACGGATCTTGCCCCGCTCGGAGATGAACTTCCGCAGGGTCGCGGTGTCCTTGTAGTCGATGTGGCCGATGCGCACGGACTTCGCCGGCGCGACCTTCTTCTTGTTCACAGGCTTGCGCTGTGACTGGGCCATTGTGGTGCTCCCTTTCAGTGAGCCCGGCCGAGGCCGGAATGACGTGGATGGATGGGGACGAGCCGCCGATCAGATTGATCAGAAGGGGGGCTCGTCGCTCTGGGCGGCCTGCGCCCACGGGTCGTTCCCGGCGGAGCGGTTGTTGTTGCCGCCGCCGGAGGACCACGAGTCGGAGCCTCCGCCGGCATTGCCGCCGCCGGAGTAGCCGCCGCCACCCCCCGAATTGCCGCCGGAGTAGCCACCACCGGAGTAGTTGCCAGCACCGCCGGAATTCCGGGTGACCTTGGCCGAGGCGTACCGCAGGGACGGGCCGACCTCGTCGACGTCGACCTCGAAGACGGTGCGCCGCTCGCCCTCACGGGTTTCGTAGGAACGCGACTTCAACCGACCCTGGACGACCACCCGCATGCCCTTGGTCAGCGACTCGGCGACGTTCTCGGCCGCCTGCCGCCACACCGAGCAGTTCAGGAACATGGCGTCGCCGTCGCGCCACTCGCCGGACTGACGATCGAACGTCCGAGGAGTGGAGGCGACGGTGAAGTTGGCCACCGCAGCTCCCGACGGAGTGAAGCGCAGCTCCGGATCGGCCGTCAGGTTGCCGACCAGGGTGATTTGGGTTTCGCCTGCCATGAGTGTGTCTTTCGATCGGTGATGGAGTCACTCAGAGCCTGTCAGTTGGCACTGACAGAAAGCTCTCTATCGGGTGTCGGGCCGGATGACCTTGGTCCGCATGATCTGCTCGTTCAGGGTGAACTGGCGGTCCAGCTCCTTCACGTCGGCAGGCTCAGCGGTGATGTTGATGACGGCGTAGATGCCTTCGGACTTCTTGCGGATGTCGTAGGCGAGCCGACGGCGGCCCCAGATGTCCAGGTTGTCGACGGTGCCACCGGCCTTGGTCAGGCCGGCAAGCGGCTTCTCCAACAGGCCGTTCACCTGACGGTCGTCGACGTCGGGATCGATGATCACCATGACTTCGTATTGGCGCATACGCGAACTCCACCTCCTCTGGTCTCGAGCGGCCATGAGCATTTCCCATGGCAGGAGGGCGTGTGCAAACGGTGCCGGAAGGCACCAAGGACCAACCTTAGCGGCCGGCCCAGACCGACGGCCAATCGGGCGTCCGGCTCGGGACAGACCCCCGGTCCAATCCGGTACGAGGGGACAGACCCCTCGGTCCAATCCGTCCGGCTCCGGCGACCGCCAGTCGATCCTGGTGGGACACGCGGTCAGCTCGGCCGCTGGTTCAGCACCGCGGTCACAGTTGAGGTGGCAACAACGTGAGACTCCACCGACGGCGCGAGTTGCCCGAGAAGCCGGCGGATGTCCTGCGCGATCTTCCCCGGATCCATGCTCTGGTCGATCGGGTCGATGACCGGTTCGTGATGCGAGATCCGGTTCCGGACGGTGTTGATGCACCTGATCGCCTGGTCTGGACCACGCCTGTTGGTGCGGACCGGATATGCGTGATGCAGATAGGGAACCCACAGGGTCTTCTCGTGCGACGCGGAGGTCAGGTTGGCCCAGAACCCGAAGCTGAGCTCAGCGATCACCTTGCCTGGGGAGGCGCGCACTCCACCGCACCTGTCGATGGCCTTCTCGACCGATCTCCGATTGGGATAGTTGACATCGATCCCCCGCTTGAGTCCCCCCTTCACCGTCCTGACTCGCCAGATCGGTGTCACCGCCGGCGACTCAGGATCCAGCAACCAGTGCTGGCCGCCACGCCAGCGACGCTGGATCACCGTGTCGTAAGCGTTCCGCAGAGCCACCTCGAAGTGCGCAATGTCGTGCATGAGTGCCTGACCCAACGCCACGTTCCACTCGTACAATCTGAGCGCGCGGGCGCGGTCGCCTCCGCAGGTTGTCACGTACCGCGCGAACCTCGGCGCACCGAGCCACGCATCGATCCAGGCGTCCGAAACAGTCAAAGTGGCTCCTGGGGATATCAAAGCCCCGGCGACATGGCCGAAGCCAGCGGTCCACACGGGGCTAACGGTCCTCAGGGTACCCGGCGGGGTCTGTCGGTGGCAAGGCATCCAGCGAGACACCGCCGGCCCACACTCCGATCCGGCTTACTCTGCTCGCACCCCCGCCCCCGGAAGTCTCGAGGACGCCATGCGCATCCGTACCCTGATCGCCCTCTGCTGCGCCGTCCTGGTCGCCCTGGCCTGCGTCACCCAGGCCCGCGGCGCCGGCAATCCGCCGCCACCGAAGACGCTGCAGACACCCGGCATCGACGCCCACCTGGGCTACAAGCCGCAGAAGACCTGCACCCCCGCCGCCAAACCCGGCACCACCGCGCTGCTCAAGGCGCTGATCAAGAACTGGGGCGGCAAGTCGTGGGGCATCTCGCGGTTCTGCACCAGTGGCGGAACCTCCGAGCACAAGGAGGGACGCGCCCTCGACTGGCACATGGACTCACGCAAGGCCAAGGACCGCGCGAAGGTCGACCAGGCGGTCAAGTGGATCACCGCCAACAACGGCGAGGTCGCCTACCGGCTCGGGATCATGTACATGATCTGGAACCAGAAGATCTGGTCGATCTACTACCAGGAACTGGGTTGGCGGAAGATGGCCAGCCGCGGCTCCTGGACGGCCAACCACAAGGACCACGTGCACATCTCGCTGTCCTGGGACGGCGCCATGGCGCAGACCTCGTGGTGGACCGGGACGGTGCTGCAGGTGCCCAAGGAAGGTCCCTGCGGCAAGGGCGGCAACGGTCCCTGCCGGCCGATGGTCGCCCGCGCGCCGTCGTCCAGCTGGCCGAAGGTGACCGTGGGGGCGTTCCTGCCCTATCCGTCCGATGTGCCGGCGATCGGCGGCAGTCCCCGGGTCGGGCTCACCCTGACCGCCGTCCCCGGAACCTGGACGCCGCCGGACGCGACCCTGGGCTACCAGTGGCTGCGGGGCGGCAAGGCGATCGCCGGCGCGACCGGCCAGCAGTACCTGGTGGACGCCGCCGACCTGGGCAAGGAGATCCGGGTGAAGGTGACCGCCACACCGGACGGCAGCCCGCTGAGCAAGACCTCCGACAGCACCAACGCCGTGGTCACCGGCGTCCTGCCGAGCACGCGTCCGAGCGTCACCGGCGACCACGAGTTCGGCGGCACGCTGACCGGTGTTCCCGGCGACGGCTTCCCCGAGGGCACCACGTTCGCCTACCAGTGGCAGCGGGACTCCAAGAACATCGCCGCGGCCACCTCCGCCGACTACGCGTTGACGGCGAAGGACGTCGGTCACGACGTCCGGCTGCGGGTCCGGGCGAGCCAGCCCGGCTACGCCACCCGCGACACCTACTCGGTGGCCCGCGAGGTCAAACCCCGGCAGTTCAGCGCCACGCCGAAACCGACCATCACCGGCACCGCCCAGGTGGGCGGCGTGCTCCAGGCCGTCGCCGGCGAATGGCAGCCGGCGGCCACGCTGAGCCATCAGTGGTATCGCTCCGGCAAGCGGGTGAGCGGGCAGACCAAGCCCAGCTACCGGCTGAGCAAGGCCGACCGGGGCAAGCAGATCCACGTCCGGGTGCGCGGCACGCTGGCCGGCTACGCGTCGGTCACCGTCGACTCCGCACGCACCGCGACGGTGCAGGCCACCGCAACCCCGGACACTCCGGACGCCGCTCCCAGCCCGGCCACCCCCGGCGCACCGGCAACGGTGAAGAGGTAGGGCCGCGACCGGCCGGAGAAAACTGTCGGCGCACCTGGTTAGGCTCATGGCCATGATCGCGATGGGTGCCCATGTCGACTCCACCGACCCGATCGCCGAGGCGAAGGCGCGCGGGGCGCAGCTCAGCCAGTTCTTCCTCGGCGACCCGCAGGGCTGGAAGGGTCCACGGGTCGACTACGCCGGTGGCGCGGCCGCGCTGAAGGCGGACGCCGAGGCCGCCGGCATCGCGCTCTACGTACACGCCCCGTACGTGCTGAACGTGGCCAGCACCAACAACCGGATCCGAATCCCGTCCCGGCAGCAGCTGCAGAAGCAGCTCACCGCGGCCGCCGAGATCGGCGCCGCCGGGGTGATCGTGCACGGCGGCCACCTCACCGCCAAGGACGATCCCGAGGCCGGCTTCACCAACTGGTTCAAGGCGGTCGACGGGCTCGACATCGCCGTCCCGCTGCTGATCGAGAACACCGCCGGCGGCACCAAGGCGATGGCCCGGCACCTGGAGAGCATCGACCGGCTCTGGGCCGCCATCGGCGCCTCGGCGAACGCCGACAAGGTGGGCTTCTGCCTCGACACCTGCCATGCCCACGCCGGCGGCAACGAACTGCTCGGGCTGGTCGACCGGGTCCGCGCCATCACCGGACGCATCGACCTGATCCACGCCAACGACTCCCGGGACGCCTTCGACTCCGGCGCCGACCGGCACGCCAACTGGGGCGCCGGGCAGTGCGACCCGGAGGGTGCTCGCGACGTGATCCGTACCGCCGGCGCCCCGATCGTGGTGGAGACCCCCGGCGGACCCGACGAGCATCGCGCCGACCTGGCCTGGCTGGCCGAAGGGCTGTGATCGATCCCCCGCTCAGGGTGCGAACGGGCCGCAGACAGGCCGCCGCCTAGGGGTTTAGCCTGAGCGCGTGACTCGAAGCATTTACGTTGCGGCCCCCGAGGGCCAGACCGGTAAGTCCGTCGTCGCCTTGGGATTGCTCGATACCTTGCTTCGCGAGGTCGAATCCGTCGGCGTTTTCCGTCCGCTGGTGCCCGCGGGGCAGCACGACGACATTCTCGAGATGTTGCTGGACCTGCCGGGCATCAATCTCTCCTACGACGATGCCATCGGCATCACCTACGACGAGATGCGCACCGATCCGGAGAGTGCGCTGACCACCATCGTCGAGAAGTACGGCCGGATCAGCCCGCGCTTCGACGCCATCGTGGTGCTCGGCTCCGACTACGCCGACGTCACCAGCCCGACCGAGCTGGCCTTCAACGCCGACATCGCGGCCAACCTGAACGCCGCCCTGCTGCTGGTGGTCAACGGCTTCGGACGCGACGTCCGCGAGATCCGCGACGCCGCGGACGCCGCGCTCAACGAGTTCACCGCACACCACGTCCAGACCATCGGCGTGATCGCCAACCGGGTCGACCCGGCGATCCTCGACGAGACGTCCGAGGCGCTGCGACAGCTCACCCACCTGGTGGTGGCGGCGCTGCCGGCCGAGCCGCTGCTGATCGCCCCCACCCTGCGGGCCCAGTTCGAGGCGGTCGGCGCCACCCAGGTGCTGGGCAATCCCGATCTGCTGGAGCGCGAGTCGCAGGACGCCATCGTGGCCGCCATGACGCTGCCGAACGTGCTCTCCCGGCTGGTCACCGAGGCCACCGTGATCATGCCCGGCGACCGCTCCGACCTGCTGCCCGGGCTGATCCTGGCGCACCATTCCGGCTCGTTCCCGCAGCTCACCGGCGTCATCCTGACCGGCGGCTACCCGATCCCCGAGAACGTGGTGAAGCTGTTCGACGGCATGCACCTCGACCTGCCGATCGGGATGACCGACCAGGGCACCTACACCACCGCCAAGGACGTCTTCAACACCCGCGGGCATTTCACCTCGTCGCCGCGCAAGGTGGAGACCGCCCGGCGGATCTTCTCCGAGCAGGTCGATTCGGCCGAGTTGATCAAGGCCCTCGAGGTGCCCGCGGCCAGCGTGATCACCCCGCTGATGTTCGGCTACCAGCTCAACGAGCTGGCCCGCCGTGACCGGCGCCGGATCGTGATGCCGGAGTCGTCCGACGACCGCATCCTGGAGTCGGCGTCCATCCTGCTGCAGCGCGGTGTGGCCGACCTGATCCTGCTCGGCGACCCGGTGGAGATCAAGACCCGGGCCTCCGCGATGGGCTGGGTGCTGGACGGCGCCGAGATCGTCAACCCGAACGACCCCGAGCTGGTCGAGCGGTTCGCCCAGGAGTACGCCACCCTGCGCGCCCACAAGGGCGTCACCCTGGAGCAGGCCCGCGAGAAGCTGAAGGACCTGTCCTACTTCGGCACCATGATGGTGCACCTGGGGATGGCCGACGGCATGGTGTCGGGCGCCATCAACACCACCGCCAACACCATCCGTCCGTCGCTGGAGTTCATCAAGACCAAGCCGGGCGTGAAGGTGGTGTCGGGATCGTTCCTGATGTGCATGCCCGACCGGGTGCACGTCTACGCCGACTGCGCGGTGAACCCCGACCCGACCGCCGAGCAGCTGGCCGACATCGCCATCAGCTCCGCCGAGACGGCGATCGCCTTCGGCATCGAGCCGCGGGTCGCGATGCTGTCCTACTCCACCGGCAGCTCCGGCTCCGGCGCGGACGTCGACAAGGTGCGGCAGGCCACCGAGCTGGTCCGCGAGCGGCGTCCCGACATCGCGCTGGAGGGCCCGATCCAGTTCGACGCGGCCGTCGACCCGGACGTGGCGAAGACCAAGCTGCCGAACTCGCCGGTCGCCGGCAAGGCGACGGTGTTCATCTTCCCCGACCTGAACACCGGCAACAACACCTACAAGGCCGTGCAGCGCTCCTCCGGAGCGGTCGCCATCGGCCCGATCCTGCAGGGCCTGAAGAAGGCGGTCAACGACCTTTCCCGTGGGGCGCTGGTCGAGGACATCGTGAACACCGTGGTGATCACCGCCATCCAGGCCCAGGCCGAAGCCAACTGACGACCCGACCGCACGAACCCCTAGGAGCCTTCTATGAGCACGCCCATTCTGCTGCTGAACGCCGGATCGTCCTCGATCAAGTACCAGGTGATCGACGCCGACGACGAGAGCGTCCTGGCCTCAGGTCTGGTCCAGCGGATCGGAGACGAGTCCGGCACCATCGACCACACCGTCGGCGGTGAGACCTTCCATCAGGAGCGCGGCTTCCCCAATCACGGACGGGCGCTGAAGGTGATGGTGCAGCTGTTCGAGGAGCACGGGCCGCAGCTGGCCGACGTGGTCGCGGTCGGGCATCGGACGGTGCACGGCGGCGCCGCGTTCCGCGAGACCACCCTGGTCACCGACGCGATGCTGGACGCGTTGCGCGAGCTGTCGCCGCTGGCCCCGCTGCACAACCCGCCGGCCATCGCCGGCATCGACGCCGCCCGCGCGGCGCTGCCGGACGTGCCGCACGTGGCGATCTTCGACACCGCCTTCTTCTCCACCCTGCCCGCCGAGGCGTACACCTACGCGCTGGCCCGCGACGTCGCCGCCGAGCACGGCATCCGCCGCTACGGCTTCCACGGCACCTCGCACAGCTACGTGTCGAAGAAGGTGGCCGAGGTGCTCGGCCGTCCGTACGAAGAGCTGAACCAGATCGTCTGCCACCTCGGCAACGGCGCCTCGATCTCGGCGATCCGCGGCGGCGTCGCGGTGGATACCTCAATGGGGCTGACCCCGCTGGAGGGCCTGGTGATGGGCACCCGCAGCGGTGACGTCGACCCCGGGCTGCACGCCTTCCTGGCCCGCCAGGTCGGGATGAGCATCGACGACATCGACACCCTGCTGAACAAGAAGTCAGGCATGTTGGGGCTGTGCGGGGTCACCGACTTCCGTGACATCAACGACCTGATCGCCGAGGGCAACGCGGACGCCAAGCTGGCCTTCGACGTCTACGTGCACCGGCTGCTGCACTACATCGGCGCCTACCTGGCCGTGCTGGGCAGCCTGGACGCGATCACCTTCACCGCCGGCGTCGGCGAGAACAACCCGGCGCTGCGCAAGGCGATCATCGACCGGCTCGCCGGGTTCGGCTTCAGCCTGGACGACGAGGCGAACGCCGTCCGGTCAAAGGAGCCGCGGGTGGTCTCCACCCCCGACTCGAAGGTGACCATCCTGGTGGTGCCGACCAACGAAGAGCTGGCGATGGCCCGCGAGACCAAGGCGGCCGTCGGCGCCTGAGGCCCTGATCCTGACCGCCGCCCCGGACGCCCGCGTCCGGGGCGGCGGTCTGTCTGCGCTCGGGTGGTACGCCGGGGACGGTTCCTTTCGTACCACTTCGCCGCGGGGGCGGTACGACGGGGACGGTTCCTTTCGTACCACTTCGCCGCGCGCGGGCACGTCCGGACTTCTCCGCCGTGAATCAGCGACCGATTCGGGGGACGTCCCGCCTCGTCCGCCTCAGACAGGTACCGAATCGGTCGCCGATTGACGAGGGCTGGCGGCCCGGCAAGTCCTCACCGAGGACGAGACCCCGCGCGCGAGTCGGCCACGACTCAACCGCTCACCGCGGGCGATAGACGTCCGCGCGGTGAGCGATCGCCACGACGTGCACGATGCGCTCGTCGTTGTCGACCCGGACGAGCACGCGATAGGACGTACCGACATAGCCGCTGCGCAGATCCTCGAATTCCCCGCGCAACGGCTTGGTCACCCGCAGTGGGTTCTCCGCCAGCGGCCCGTCGATGAACCGCAGCGCCGCGTCGGCGAACTTCGGCGCGAGCCGGGTGAGGCTCCGGACGGCGGGCGGGGTGAGGTTGATCTGGTACGGCTCAAGCACCGGCACGGTGCTCCGCCAGGAGCGCCCGCAGGTCAGCCACGCTCGTCCGCTCGCCGCTCTCGATGCTGGACTGCGCCTCGGCGATGTCGTCCGCGATCCCCGGCACCGACGCCCAGAAGGCGGTTTCCGTGAGCGACTCGAACTCGTCGGGCGACACCAGCACCGCGGCAGGCTTGCCGTGCCGGGTGATCACGACCGTCTCGTGGATCTCCTCGACAGCCTCCACCAGTGCAGACAGCTGATCCTTCGCCTCACTCACCGGCATCGTCTTCATGGCACGATTTTAGCCAGACTTCTGGCTAATTGGCCGCACGGGCTGCCGGAGGATGGTGCGGAGCTTCTCGGGGGCGACCCGGCGGAAGTCGCTGAAGTAGATCTCGTGGTGCTTCCCGTCCACCCGCAGACCCTGCTCGGGGATGAACTCATGGTGCATCCGTTCCAGCACTGGCCCCTCGTCGTCGAAAGAGCCCAGGTGCAGCGTCTGCACGCAGCGTCCCTCGGCCAGGGTTTCGAGGCGGACGTCGTCCAGCCGCGCCGGCGGGTTCTTACTGCCGGCCTGCGCGGACGCGTGGTCGACCAGGTCCGGCTCGATCCAGTCGGGCACCATCAGCATCATCGTCCAGTCCCACCGCGATTTGTCGCGGGCGGCGGTGAAGACGTCCATGTCCTGCGCCCACCACAGCCCTTCCAGCGGCGGAACCACGTAGTCACGGCGAAGTTCCCGCTTGCTGAGGAATTTGAGTTTGTAGGCCACCGGGTAGAGCGCGGCCAGCGCATCGGGATAGTCCGTCGAGGTGTTGGGATCGCCGTGCCCGTCCACCATCAGATAATGCATCGACGGCAGGTCGACCACCCGGAACTCCCCGCGCGACGCCTGGTAGCCGTCCAGCGTCTTCTTGAAGTCGACCTTCTCGGTCATCGGCCGGCCTCGTCGTCCGGTGAGCTAATCACACCGATGTAGTTCTCCACAGCTGTGGACGCCTCTGTGGACGGCTGGGCAGGCACGTCGCCGCGATCGCCGGCCGATGCAGCCTCGACCTCGAAGAGGATCGCCTGATCAGGACCGACGAGTTCCTCGGAGTCATACTCGAAGCCGTCGACTCTGCGGTTCTGCCAGATCCCGATGCGACGTCGGGGAGCAGCGCGGGTCATCGTTCAGTCGGCGGACGGGGGCTGCGGCAGCGGCGGGTTCGGCATGTAGAGGGTCACCTTGCCCGACTCCAGGTCGAGCGGCTTCGGACCCCAACCACCCTTGCGATAGTCGACGACGAGCATCTTCTCCAGATCGCGCTGCTGCTGGGTGTGCCGCGCCCCGGGGTTGAAGAGCTGGAAGAAGTCGCTCATCGCCACAGTGTACGCACAGGCCCGTCGCCGGGTCAGGGCCGGGTGAGGCGAGCCACCTCGTCCGGGCCGATGCCGACCAGAGTGTCGCCGACGACCGCCGTGTAGAGCCCGTGCCGCTGCCGGTAGGCGACCAGTTCGCGTCCGGTGGACCGGTCGAGCAGCCGGACGTAGGAGCCGGTGAGCAACAGCCGGTCGCCCCACTTCCACACCTCGTCCATGGCGTCCGGCTTCTGCCGCTGCCAGTGCGACGCGCCGGTTCGGGCGTCCACCGCGATCGTCAGCGACGAGTCGGAGAGCAGCGTGACGCCGTCGACGAAGTCGGCCCGCGGGGACAGCTTCAGCCCGAACGCGGACCCGTTGCGGGTCTCGGCCAGCTCGCCGAGGGTGCGGCCGGACGCCGGGTCGACCCGGACGGCACGCCCACCGGCTTCGGTGAACACCGGGTCGGTGACGTCGCCGGCCCGCGGATCGCGGTACGGGAAGGCCAGCCGGGTGTCGTCGGCCGTGCGATGCAGCCGCTCCAACCGGTAGCTGAAGGCCGTCGCACGGTTGCCCTGGTTGCACCACAGCCGCTGCCCGTCGTCCACCAGCCGCGAGCAGCGGGGCAGCCCGACCAGGACCCCGCGGCGCAGGTCGACGAAGGCGGTGGATTGTCCCGACCAGAGCGCGGTCAGGCCGTTGGCCACCTTCCTGATCCGCGGACGGTCCAGCGCCGGGCCGTCCGGGATCGGCAGCTTGCGGTAGAAGATCCGGTCATTGCTGAACAGGCCGACATGTTCCTGCTGGTCACGCAGGTCGATCCGCCAGCGCTGCTTCAGGGTGGCGTCCAGGCCGGTCAGCACGGCATGCGGCGCCGGCTGCCGTTGCTCGACGAGCATGACGCGGTCGCCGTCGGCGCGCAGCAGGGTCAGCCAGCCGTCGAAGTCGGTGCCGCGCAGCTCGCGTCCGGTCGCCGGGTCGAACAGCGAGATCCGCCAGCGCGTCCCCAGGCCGGTCGCCGGATCGGTGGCGGTGGAGGCGGCGCACAACACGGCGCCGTCGAGCGGACGCCCGGCGCACATGCCGTCGGGCAGGTCGTTGCGCCACAACGGACGCCCTGTCGCCGCGTCCAGCCCGTGCACTGCGACCCGCCGATCCGCGGAATCGCCGCTGAGCACCACCCAGGTGGCGCCGGCGACCACCAGCCGGTTGTCGTCGAAGCTGCCGTCCAGCGGGGTGATCAGCTCGGCGCCACCGCCGAGATCGGGCCGCAGACTGTCGGGCTGCACCGACCACACCGCGTCCAAAGTCGGCACGCGAGGCGCCGGCGTCCGGGTCGGCGTCGGATCGCTGCGCGTAGATCCGGCGTCGATCAGGCCGCCGACAACGGCGATCAGGAACAGGATCAGGAGGTACAGCCCGACCATCTTCAACACGGTGCCCACGTCGCGACGCTTCGCCGCGGCCCGCGTCTCGGCTGCCCGGCGAGGCTCCCGCCCGGCCTGACCGAGGCTGCCCACGCCGCTGTTCCGCGGCGACGTGCCCCGGCCAGAACGGGAGCGTTTGCGCTTGCCGGGCCGCTGCGGCCGGCTCGACCGCGTCGCCGGCCGCTCGGTAGGCGGGTTCGCCGTCTCCGTGGACGCCGACCCTTCGACCGGGGCCGAAGGCCAGCGGAAGTCGGGACCGGCCGCCCGTCCGAGCCCGCTCAGCTTGCGCCGGGAACGACCGCGTCGACGTGAACCCGACGGCCTCGGTGCGGGAGGCGACGGCTCGGGCGCGGCGTCCGGATCGTCCAGCCGGTGCCACTGGGGCGGACGGGAGAACGACTCGGGCCGGCTCACCCGGCTGCTTCACGGCGTCGGTGACCGCGGGATCCGGTCACCGGATCCGGACGGCGCGGGGCGGGCTGGGTCATCGAGGGAACGCTAGCAACCGCCGGGTCGCCCAGGCGTTGCCGATCACGGCCGCGAGCGCCTCGCCGCATAGGATCCTGCAATGGCAGTGACCCGGCACGTCTACGAGGAGGGCTCGACCGACAGCAGCCGCTGGTCCGCGATCAAACTCCGGACCGACGACGTCATCATCAGCACGCCGTCGAAGTGCGGCACCACCTGGGTGCAGATGATCTGCGCCTTGCTCATCTTCGGCACCGAGCTTCCGGGCCGACTGACGGAGTTGTCGCCCTGGGTCGACATGCGCCTGCGGCCCTTGGCCGACCTGCAGTCGAGGCTCTCCGCGCAGCAGCATCGTCGCTTCCTGAAGACCCACACGCCACTGGACGGACTTCCCACCCTCGACGGAGTCACCTACATCGTGGCCGGGCGCGATCCCCGCGATGTCGCGGTGTCGATGGACAGGCATCGCGCGAACCTCGATAACAGCGTGATCGCGGCCCGGATGCCGCCGAACTCCGAGCAGCGACCTGCACCGCAGCCGGGCTCGTCCTCGGCACCGATTACGCAGCGCGAACGGATCCTGAACTGGATCAACGACGACGCGCCACCGAGCCGGCGCCTGTCATCGCTGCGGGGGATGGCCTGGCATCTGTCGGGTGTGCCTGGGAACGCCGCTCCGAGCCCAACGTGGTGCTGCTGCACTATGCCGATCTGACCGATGACCTCGAAGGTCAGATGCGGACCATCGCGGAACGCCTCGGCCTCCCGATCGCGGAGCACCGGATCCCTGCCCTCGTCGAAGCGGCCGGCTTCGGTGCGATGCGGGAACGCGCTGACGAGTTGGCCCCCGACGAAGGGATCGGGCTGTTCCGGGATCGCGAAGGCTTCTTCGGTCGGGGCCGCACCGGCCAGTGGAGGGACGTGCTGGATGAGCGCGACGAACTCGACTACCAACGTCGCGCCGACGAGTTGCTCGCCCCGGACTTGAGGTCCTGGCTGCATCGTTGACCCGGAGCCCGAGCGCCGAGAAGTGGCGCCACGCATCCGTCCGGTGCAGCTTCGGCCTGATTGACTGGGCGGGTGAAGACCTACCGACTGCCGCACACCGAACTCGAGGCGTCCAGCATCATCCTCGGCCTGATGCGCATCCCGTCCCTCAGCGACGCCGAGATCCGCGCCCTTGTCGGGGCGGCCCGCGACGCCGGGATCAACTTCTTCGACCACGCTGACATCTACGGGACGCACCGGCACGAGTGCGAGGAGCGGTTCGGTGCGGCCGGCGCGCTGCCGCCGAGCGAGCGTGAGCAGTGCATCGTGCAGAGCAAGGTCGGCATCCGTCCCGGCTACTTCGATTTCTCCGCCGAACACATCCTGACAACGGTGGACGAGTCCCTGGCGGCGCTGCGCACCGACTACCTGGACGTCCTGCTGCTGCATCGTCCGGACACCCTGGTGGAGCCCGAGGAGGTCGCCGAGGCGTTCAGCGCCCTGGAACAGTCCGGCAAGGTCCGCCACTTCGGGGTGTCGAACCACACCCCGGGTCAGATCGAACTGCTCCGCGCGTACGTCCGGCAGCCGCTGATCGTCAACCAGGTGCAGCTCAGCATCACCCACGCTCCGATCATCGCGTCCGGGCTGGCCGCCAATATGGGCGCCGTCGATCAGTCCGTCGACCGCGACCACGGCATCCTCGACCACGCCCGCCGCACCGGGATCACCCTGCAGGCCTGGTCGCCGTTCCAGAAGGGCTTCTTCGACGGCGTCTTCCTCGGCGACCGGGAGCACTACGCCGAGCTCAACGACGCCCTGGACGAGCTGGCGCAGAGCTACGGGGTGACCCCGACCGGCATCGCGACCGCCTGGATCACCCGGCATCCGGCCAACATCCAGGTCGTGCTCGGCACCACCAAGCCGCAACGGGTCGCCGAGGCGGCCGCCGGCAGCGATGTCACCCTGACCCGCGAGGAGTGGTACCGGCTCTATCGAGCGGCCGGACACCTGCTGCCCTGAGCCTCACCGCTACGAATCACACCGGTGTAGTTCTCGACAGCTGTGGACGCCGCTGTGGACGGGTGCGTGCGAGGCAGTCCGAGAGGCGCGAACTCGTGACTCGTCAACCGCCCCCAAGCCACGTCGACTGGGCGCTGTCCTGTCTGAGGTCTGGCCCGCCGAGTAGCATCAGGTCATGGTGAACGCGACGCTCATGGAACAACTCGACAGGCTCAGCCCGTCCGAGCTTGTCGAGCTTCGCGATGTGATCCAGGCCAAGCTCGGTGAGGACGTGCCTGCCGAGCAGTGGGCGATTCTGGAGCAGCGCGTCGCCGAGGCCGACACGACGCCGGACGACTACATCACGCTCGATGACTGGAAAGCGCGCCGCCGCACGCGCCGGCCCGCGTGAGGTACACCGTCCGGCTCCTCGCCAACGCACAGCGAGACCTCACTGACATCAAGGCATTCGACGAGGCCGAGTCATCCTCCCGCGGCTACCACCTTCCCGGCCTGGATCACCTGGCTGGGCCGAGCGTCGGCAAGCACTGACACATCTCGGAGCGGATCGCGATCCAGCACGATCAGATCACCGAAGGCTCCTGGCGCGATCACACCGAGTTCGCCCTCGCGCTGGATCAGGCGGGCCGCGGTACTGGTGGCGCTGCGAATGATGTCAATGATGGGCACCACCTCGGCCCGCAGCGCGAACTCGCGTGACTGGTGGCGGTGCATTCCGCCCAGAAGGTCGGTGCCGTAACAGAGGTTGACGCCGCCGCGGTAAGCGCGTTCCAGCGCAGTCATGCCGCCGTCGAGCACCACCGACACCTTCTCCCAGTTCTCCTGGGACAGCCCGAACTCGCGACCCTCCTCCATCAGCGCCCAATAGGTGACCAGGTTCATGGTCACGAACGCGTCGTGTTCGAGGAAGAGGGCGACAGACTCGTCATCCATCAGGTTCCCGTGCTCGATCGATCGGACGCCGGCGCGAAGCGCCCGGTTGATCGCGCGTCCGGTGTAGGCATGCGCGGCGACGTAGCGGTTGGCCGCCTCAGCCTCCTCGACGACCGCTGTGATCTCGTCGAGGGAGAACTGGGTGGAGTCGATCCGGTCGGTCGGCGACGCCACGCCTCCGCCGGCCATGATCTTGATGTGGTGGGCTCCCTTGCGCAGTTCGTCGCGTGCGGCGGCCCGGACGGCGTCCACCCCGTCGACCACGCGCCCGATGTGGCTGCAGGTCGCCGAGGAATCGACGTACGACTCGCCCCGTCCCCGCGGATCGGCGTGGCCGCCGGTCTGGGAGAGTGCCTTGCCGCCGAAGAACAGCCGTGGGCCGCGCAACAGGCCCTCGACCTGTGCGTCGTGCAGCCCGTAGTCGGCGCCGGCAACGTCGCGGACCGTGGTGAAGCCTCGGTCCAGCATGTCCCCCATCAACCGGGCGGTGTGCATGGCGACGTAGTTGGGGGAGTCGGTGCCGAGCGCAGGCAGGTCGGCGGTGTGCGCGGTGACATGCACGTGGCAGTCGATCAATCCCGGCAGCACGTATGCACCGGCCGCGTCGATTTCGCGGACGTCGCTCACCGACGGCTGGGCATCCACGTCAACGAAGCGGCCGTCCCGGATCTCCAGGTCGCCCTCGCAGTAGTCGCCGGCCTCGATGTCGAGCCAGGTGGCGTTCCGGACGATCAGGTCACCGGGATTCATCGGGCATCCTCTCTTCTTCAGACTCGGCGGTTCGGACGCCTTCGGCGATGATCTCCAGAACGCGGTCGATCCGCTCCGGGGTGTAAGTGCCTTCGGCCGCGCAGAGGTTGACGGTTGCCCAGGTGACGCCGCCGGCGTCCTTGAGCGGCACGTTCAGGATGGAGCCGCAACCGAGGGAACGGATCAGTTCGGCATCGGCGAAGATCCGCTCGAGGTCGGCGGGGGTGGCGCCGAAGTACGGTGTCCCGGCGTCGCGCGATATGGCGATCCAGTCTGGGGACACCTCGGTGGCGACGTCCTTCGAGCCGCCCACCGGGTACTCGACGGGGTGCGAACTGTAGACCCGTTCCATTCGGGATCCGCCCTCCGTGAAGTGCAGGACGGTGAACAGAACCACTCCAACCTCATGTCCCACCCTGCGATGGACGTCGGACCACTCGGTCCGGTCGATGACGTCTTCGCTCACCGGTGCCCCTTGCCCCCGGCGGCCGAGTGCGTATCGTTCGTCGCCACCCCGGTACCGCTACCGGTGATTTCCTCCAGCGACCGGCCAGCCGTACGTACCGCGAACAACAGCGTGCAGATCACGCCGACAGCAAGCACCGTTGTGGTCATCCCGAAGACACCGACGAAACCCCACTGGGCGGCGAAAGCGCCGATGATGATCGGCGCGGTGATCGACCCGATTCGTCCGAACGACGAACTCATCCCGACGCCGGTGGCCCGCAACCAGGTCGGGAACACCTCGGGCGTGTACGCATAGAGGCCGGCGTAGGTGCCATTCAGGAAGAACGAGAGCGTGACGCCCGCCCAGGTCACCATCACCGGGTCGTTCGCCTGGCTGAGCCAGAGTGCCGCGAGTGCTGAACCGGTCAGGTACAGCGCGATCGTGTACTTCCGGTCGAGCTTCTCGTTCAACCAGGCAGCGCTGAAATAGCCGGGGATCTGTGCCAGGTAGATGAACAACGAATAGGTGAAGCTGGTGGTCACGCTGATGCCGCGGTTGACCAGCAGAGTCGGGATCCAGGTGAAGAAGCCGTAGTAGGAGAAGGTGATCACGAACCAGATCAGCCAGGTGGTGGCGGTGATCCGCGCCATCGACCGGCTCCACAGGAAGCTGATCGCCTTTCCGAAGGCGAACTTGTGCGGTGGCTCCTCGTCCGGTGCGTTGGGGTCGACCGGCGGCAACTCGCGGCCAAGCGCCTGCTGCACGCGGCTCTCGAACTGGCTGACCACTTGTTCGGCCTCGTCGTGCTTACCCTGGGTGACCAGGAACCGTGGCGACTCGGGCAGCGACCGGCGCCACCAGAGCACCATCACGATCGGGATGAAGGTGATCACCTGTGCCCAGCGCCAGCCGTTCTCCCCCATCGGCACCACGAAGCGGCCGATCAGGGCGGCGCCGACGAACCCGAACGAGAAGAAGCCCGACAGGGCGCCGAGGAACCACCCGCGCCGATGCTTGGGCACGAACTCCGACAAGAACGGAGCGACGATGACGCTCTCGGCACCGGCTCCCGCGCCGGCGAGGATCCGGAAGGTCAGGAAGCTCTCGAAATTCCAGGACACGGCTGCCAGGAGTGAGGCGATCGCGTAGACGGCGAGGGCGTACATCATCACCGACTTGCGGCCGATCTTGTCACCCAGATACCCCGAGACGAGGGCTCCGACCAGGAAGCCGATCGGCGCCGACGAGCCAACGATGCCGAGTTGCCACGACTCCAGGCCGAAGACATCGCGCACGCTCGGCATCAAGAACGCGACGACAGCACTGTCCATGCCGTCGAAGGTGTAGCCGAGTCCACCGATCAACAGCAACGCGTAGTGCGGCCTGCTCATCGGCAACCGGTCAAGTCGTGCGGTAAGTGCGAGTGCCACGATGCCTCCCTTGCTCAGGTCGGGCGAGAAGCCCGAGGGTAGGTGGGTCGGAGACCGCTCACCGGTTGGGACAGGCGGTCGGCTGCTGACATTCTTGTCCGGACAGCGCACCAGGTCGAGCCACATTCGTCACAGCAATGCCTGCGGGTTGTCGACGATTGCACAAGCCCGACCCCGCACGGAGAGGACCTGCCATGCGACCCGAGTTGCAGGAAGTCGTCGATGAGTCCTCGCGTCTGCTGCAATCGGCCACGGTCTTGGAGGACCGCAACTTCAACCTGCTCGCCTACGCCGCCCAGCCGACCGAGGTCGATTCGGTGCGGCGGAACTCCATCCTGCAGCGGCGCTCCGCCCCCGCCGTCCGCGCCTGGTTCGAGAGCTTCGGGATCTCCGACAGCACGCAGCCGCTGCGCATTCCCGCCGACCCGGGGGCCGGCCTGCAGGCGCGGATCTGCTTTCCGGCGCGCTGCAACGGCACCACCTACGGCTACTTGTGGGCGCTCGACGAGGAGACTCCGCTGACCGACCCGGCGGTGGCGGAAGTCGCCAAGCTGACCGCCGAGGCTGCGGTCTACCTGGCCCGGATCGGACGGCAACGCTCGGAGGTCTCGCTGGCCGTGGCCGACCTGATCGGGGCCGACGCCGACAACGCCCAAGCCGCGGCGGAACGCCTGATCCAGCGCGGCCTGCTCGACCGGCAGGCTCCGCTGACCGTCGTGGTGATCACCGAGACCGAGGGCTCGCCGCCTCGGGTGACGCCGAGCCTGTGGGGCCAGCATCGCCAGCTGCTCGTCGACGTGGGGCCCGGCGGCGCGGTCGCCGTCCTGCCGTTGCGCACGCTGGAATCCGGCGACCAGGCCCGTGACGCCGCCACGGCCATCCTGGACCTCTACGCCAGCGAGTTGCCGGAGGACTGGGAGGGACGGCTGGCGGCCGGCGTCGGACGTCCGCGCGGCTCGGTCACCGAACTGCACCGGTGCTGGCTGGAGGCCCGGACGGCGGCCCGCATCGCCGGCACCAGCCGTCGCGAACGGGTCGCGATGTGGGACGACCTGGGCCCGTACCGGCTGCTCGAAGCCCTACCCGCGGCCCAGCTCTCCGCGATCGTCCTCGACGGCCCGCTGCAGCGGCTGCTGGCGACCGGGGACGCCGAACTGATCCGCACCGTCGAGGTCTTCCTGGACCGGGCCGGCAACGTCGCCGAGGCCGCTGCCGCCCTGCACGTGCATCGGCAGACGCTCTACTACCGGCTGGGCAAGGTGGAGACGATCACCGGGCTGCGGTTCAGCAGCGGACCCGATCGGGTGCGCCTTCAGCTCGGCCTGATGCTGGCTCCCTTCCTGAACGAGTGAGCGGAACCTCCTGGTCAGCGCCTGCCGACCAGCGAGCGCAGGAAGAAGACCAGGTTCGCCGGACGTTCCGCGAGCCTGCGCATGAAGTAGCCGAACCAGTCGTCGCCGAACGGGACGTAGGTCCGCAGCCGGAAACCCGCCTCGACCAGCCGAGTCTGCTCGGCGTCCCGGATCCCGTACAGCATCTGGAACTCGAACCGGTCCGACCCCCGTCCGGCCTGATCGGCCAGCCGCTGCGCGCCCTCGATCATCGCCGGATCGTGCGAGGCGACCATCGGGTAACCCTCCCCCTGCATCAGCACCTCCAGACAGCGCAGATAGGACGCGTTGACTTCCGCCGGCGACTGGAAGGCGACCTCGGCGGGCTCTTTGTAGGCGCCCTTGCACAGCCGGATCCGGGAGCGCGGGCCGGAGAGATCGCGGCAGTCCTGCTCGGTGCGGTGCAGGTAGGCCTGCAGCACCGTCGCCACGTCCGGGAACTCCTCGCGCAGCTGCCGGACGATCCGCAGCGTGGAGTCGGTGGTGGTGTGATCCTCGGCGTCCACGTTCACCCAGCAGCCGACCGCCTCGGCCGCCCGGCAGATGGTCAGCGCATGGCCCAGGGCGAGAGCTTCGCCGTCACCGGGCAGCGACTGCCCCAGTGCGGACAGCTTGATCGACACCTCCAGCCGGCAGCAGCCGCCGTCCAGCGGCTCGACGGAGAGCTTGCCGAACTCCTCCAGCAGCGCCAGGTAGGCGTCGACCGTGGCCTGCGCCTCGTCCGCCGTGGTGATGTCCTCACCCAGGTAGTCGACCGAGATCATCCGTCCCTGCGCGAGCAGCCGGCGGACGGTGTCGACCACCGCCCGCTGGTCGGCGCCGGGGACGAAGCGGGTGACCAGCGAGCGGGTCAGCGGCAGCCGGGTGACCAGCCGTTCGACCCAGGTCGAACGGCCGGCCGCCAGCAGGATCGGGCGCAGCGGGTTGCCCAGGGTGATTGTCCCCATCACTGCGCCTCCGGCAGCTGATGCGCGTAGCCGTGGTGGCGTGGCGGAACGAAGGTCTCCTTGATCGTGCGCGCCGACACCCAGCGCAGCAGGTTCAGCGCGGAGCCCGCCTTGTCGTTGGTGCCCGAGGCCCGTCCGCCGCCGAACGGCTGCTGGCCGACGACGGCGCCGGTGGACTTGTCGTTGATGTAGAAGTTGCCGGCGGCGAAGCGCAGTTCCTCGTCCGCGGTGAGGATCGCCTGCCTGTCGGTGGCGATGATCGAGCCGGTCAGCGCGTAGTCGGAGCCCTGATCGACGAGCCGCAGGATGTCGGTGTAGGCGTTCGGCGTGTTGTCCTCGTAGACGTGGACGGACAGGATCGGCCCGAAGTACTCGGTGCGGAACGCCTCGTCGGTCGGGTCGCTGCCGACCAGCACGGTCGGGTCGACGAAGAAGCCCTCGCTGTCGTCCGATCCGCCGCCGGCGGCGATGGTGATCGAGCCGACGCCGCGGGCCCGCGCGATGGCGTCCCGGTTGCGGTCGAACGCCTTCTGGTCGATCACGGCGCCGCCGAAGTTACTGAAATCGTTGACGTCGCCGTAGCGCAGCTGGCTCACCTCGTGCAGGAACTTCTCGCCCATCTTCGACCAGACCGAACGCGGGATGAACGCCCGGGACGTCGCCGAGCACTTCTGCCCCTGGTAGTCGAACGCGCCGCGGATCAACGCGGTGGTAAGCACCTCGGGGTCGGCGGAGGCGTGGGCGACGACGAAGTCCTTGCCACCGGTCTCGCCGACCAGCCGCGGGTAGCTGCGGTAGTTCGGCAGGTTGTCGGCGACCTGGCGCCACAGCGTCTGGAACAGCGCGGTGGAGCCGGTGAAGTGGATGCCGGCCAGGTCGGGTGCCTGCAGCGCGACGCTGGAGATCGTCGGCCCGTCCCCGAGGACCAGGTTGATCACGCCCTTCGGCAGTCCGGCGGCCTCCAGCAGCTGCATGGTCAGGTAGGCGGCGGCCGCCTGGGTCGCGGACGGCTTCCACAGCACGGTGTTGCCCATCAGCGCCGGCGCGGTCGGCAGGTTGCCTGCGATCGCGGAGAAGTTGAACGGAGTGATCGCGTAGACGAAGCCCTCCAGCGGACGGTAGTCGGTCCGGTTCCACACCCCGCTGCCGGAGATCGGCTGCTCGGCGAGCAGCTGCCGGGCGAAGCCGACGTTGAACCGCCAGAAGTCGACCAACTCGCACGGCGTGTCGATCTCGGCCTGATAGGCGGTCTTGGACTGGCCGAGCATGGTGGCCGCTGCCACCCGCTCGCGCCACGGGCCGGCGAGCAGGTCGGCGGCACGCAGGATCACCGCAGCCCGCTCGTCGAACGGCATCGCCCGCCAGCCCGGCGCCGCGGCCCGGGCGGCTGCGATGGCGTCCGAGATGTCGCTGGGCCGCGCCTCTTGATAGCTGCCGATCACCGAGGCGTGCCGGTGCGGCTGGACGACGTTGTAGCGCGGCCCGGCGGCGTTGCGGTGCTCGCCGCCGATCACCTGGCGAATGTCGAGCGGGTTGGCGGGAAGACGATCGAGTTCGACCCGCAGCCGGGCCCGCTCGGGGCTGCCGGGGGCGTACTCGTGCACGGGTTCGTTGATCGAGTTCGGGACGACGGTGATGGCATCCACGGCTGGCCTCCAGGAAGTGAGTGGCAAGTGGGCCGTCCCAGTCAACCGGACCAGGATTCGCCGAGCAATGGGCGATTGGCGAGACCCGCGTCGGCGGCGTTGTGCGATCGTCCGATCGGGCACCGGGTCACCGGGTGACCGGTGGATTCCGGCCGGGTTACGCGGGCGTAGTCTTCTCCGCATGCCTGCTCTGCGTTCTCGCACAACGACCCATGGCCGCAACATGGCCGGCGCCCGCGCGCTGTGGCGCGCCACCGGCATGGGTGAGTCCGACTTCGGCAAGCCGATCGTGGCGATCGCCAACAGCTTCACCCAGTTCGTGCCCGGCCACGTCCACCTGCGCGACATGGGCAAGCTGGTCGCCGGGGCGGTCGCCGAGGCCGGCGGCGTCGGACGCGAGTTCAACACCATCGCCGTCGACGACGGCATCGCGATGGGTCACCACGGCATGCTCTACTCGCTGCCCAGCCGCGAGATCATCGCCGACTCGGTGGAGTACATGGTCAACGCGCACTGCGCGGACGCCCTGGTCTGCATCTCGAACTGCGACAAGATCACCCCGGGCATGCTGCTGGCGGCGCTGCGGCTGAACATCCCGACCGTGTTCGTCTCCGGCGGCGCCATGGAGGCCGGCAAGGCCCTGGTCAACGGCGGCACCGTGCAGACCCGGCTCGACCTGGTGGACGCCATGGTGAAGGCGGTCGACCCCAACGTCGACGACACCGACCTGACCGCCATCGAGCAGAACGCCTGCCCGACCTGCGGCTCGTGCTCGGGCATGTTCACCGCCAACTCGATGAACTGTCTGACCGAGGTGCTCGGCCTGTCGCTGCCCGGCAACGGCTCGACGCTGGCGACGGCGTCCGCCCGCCGCGACCTGTTCCTGAACGCCGGCAAGCTGGCCGTCGACCTGGCCAAGCGCTGGTACGACGACGAGGACGCCTCGGTGCTGCCGCTGTCCATCGCCACCAAGGAGGCGTTCAACAACGCCATGCGGGTGGACATCGCGATGGGCGGCTCCACCAACACCGTGCTGCACCTGCTGGCCGCCGCCCACGAGGCCGGCGTCGACTTCGACCAGCACGACATCGACGCGCTCTCCCGGGTCACCCCGTGCATCTGCAAGGTGGCCCCGAACTCCGCCAACTACTACATGGAGGACGTGCACCGCGCCGGCGGCATCGTCGCCATCATGGGCGAACTGGACCGCGGCGGCCTGCTCGACCGCAACGTGCACGCCGTCCACGCGCCCGACCTGGACAGCTGGCTGGACGACTGGGACATCCGCGGTGGACGGGTCAAGCCGGAGAACGCGGACCTGTTCTACGCCGCGCCCGGAGGCGTCCGGACGACCGAGGCGTTCTCGTCCACGAACCGTTGGACGTCCCTCGACACCGACCCCGAGAACGGCTGCATTCGCGCGGTGGCTACGCCTTACACCGCCGACGGCGGGCTGGCCGTGCTGTACGGCAACCTCGCCGAGGACGGCTGCATCGTGAAGACCGCCGGCGTCCCCGCCGAGCAGTGGGAGTTCAGCGGCCCGGCGAAGGTGGCCGAGTCGCAGGAGGAGGCGGTCGAGAAGATCCTCGGCGGCCAGATCCAGGCCGGTGACGTGGTGGTGGTCCGCTACGAGGGTCCCAAGGGCGGGCCGGGCATGCAGGAGATGCTGTACCCGACGTCCTACCTGAAGGGGGTCGGGCTCGGACCGAAGTGCGCACTGATCACCGACGGACGCTTCTCCGGCGGCTCGTCCGGCCTCTCCATCGGGCACGTCTCGCCCGAGGCGGCGTCCGGCGGCACCATCGGCCTGGTCGAGGACGGCGACATCATCACCTTCTCGATCCCGAACCGGACCGTCACCCTCGAGGTGGACGACGCCACCCTGGCCGCGCGCCGGGCCGAGGCGGAGGCCCGCGGCTGGAAGCCGAAGGCGCGGCAGCGCGAGGTCTCCCCCGCGCTGAAGATCTTCGCGATGCTGGCCCAGTCCGCAGACAAGGGGGCCGCCCGGCGGGACCCGGACGACCTCTGAGGTTCCGCCGCCGGTCGAGCTCGTCGTTGGTCGAGCTTGTCGAGACCCCTTGTGGGCTGGGCCTTGGTGGTTACGTTGGTTGCCGCGGAGGAGCTTGTGGGACGCCGGGGACGGTTCTCTTCGTCCCACCCTTGGTCGAGCTGTCGAGACCCGTCAATCAGCGACCGATTCGGCACCCGCCCGAAGCTGCCGAGGCGGGACGTCCCCCGAATCGGTCGCTAATCCACGTCCCCCTCTACCTTGCTCCGGCCCTCACGGCCTCGAACCGGACCCACCCTCGTCCGAGGAGGGGCCCACACAATCGGAACGAGAATGATTATCGTATCCTGCCGGCATGAAACTTGTCCGCGCTCTCGTCGCCGCTGCCCTGACCGCCGGGTTGGTCACCGCGGCGCCCCCGCAACTCGCCCCCGCTCACGACGCGCCCGACCCGGTCGGTGAGGCCTGGCACGTCCACGAACGCCTGCTGGTCAGCGACTCCGCCACCGGCGACATCGTCGTCATCGACGACGGCAAGGTCCGGGACCGGATCTCCACCCCCAAGGCACCGATCAGCCTGGCCCGCTCCGCCGACGGCACCGTCGCCTTCGCCCTGCGCGGCCGCGCCGCCGACCGGCACCACGTCAGCATGATCGACACCGCCTACGACGCCGAGCACGCCGAAGCCCGGCTGCCCTACGTCGCCCGCACCTGGGTGACCACCGCGCCGGGCGGGGTCAATCACGGACGGCTGCCGGAGGCGTCCGGAAAGATCGGCATCCCCTCGGAGTCGGACGGGGTGCTGCAGTGGTTCGACACCAGGAAGATCGCCGGGTTCGAAGATCCGCGGGCCGGCACCCTCGACCTGGGCCAGCCCGGGCACTACAGCCTGGTGGTCACCAAGGCCGCGGACGGCGCCGAGCTGCTGCACGTCGGCAACATCCGCGGCACCAGCCAGGTGCTCGACATCGCCTCCGGGAAGGTCGTCTCCACCGGCACCGGCGCCTGCCCGGCGCTGCACGGCGCGATGCTCAGCCCGGACGGCACCCGCGTCGTCTACTCCTGCGCCAACGGGCTGCGGGTGGTCCCGGCCGACCCGTCCTCGGGCGGCGAGCAGGCCTTCGTGCCCTACCCCGGCAGCCGGCGCACCGCGGTGATGTTCGCCGGCGCGGACGGCGTGATCTGGGGCAGCACTGGAGGCGCCCTGACCACGGTGCAGCGGATCGACACCCGTTCGGCGGTGCCGACCATCACCGAGGTGTCGGTCGCCCGTCGCGGGCACAAGCGCACCGTGCTGCGGGTGGACAGCTCCGCGGACGGCGCCCGGCTCTACGTGCTCACCCATCAGGGCTATCTGCAGTTGCGGGACGGCAACACCGGCAAGCTGATCCGGGAACGCCGGGTGATGAAGAAGGTGCCGACCTCGCTGGACGAGACCACCGAGGTCGCTGTCCTGCCCGACCTGGCCTTCGGCGAGGACAGCGTGCACCTGTCGGTGCCGCAGTCCGGGACGGTGCTCACCTTCGCCGACGACCTGCGCGGCGGCTTCTACACCCTGCGGGTGGGCGGCACACCGACCCGGATGGTGGTGCTGTCGCACTGAGAGACGTCGCGGCCGGTTCCCGAGGACGGGCAATCGTGGTACGAGGGGTCTGACCCCTCGTGCCACCCGCGAATCGCGGGCCGCTCTCCCGCGGTCCCATGTCGACGTGAAACAAGGATCCGGCAAAGAGCGGGCGCTCAGGCGTCCGGCATCTGCCAGGGGATCTCCTCGATCTCCTCGTCCTCGATCGGCGCCCGGGCGGTCAGGTAGGCGCCGACCGCACCGAACAGCGCAGCCGGGATGAACAACATGCCGACCGACATGATCATCAACACGCAGATCGCCCCGAGCAGGCCGGTGCAGATCCAGGCGATGCGCACCCGGTGCCGGCGCACCACCAGCGGCACGATCATCAGCACCAGGGGGATCAGCAACGGCGGGAACACCATCCAGCCGAGCATCGCGTACGCCGCCACGGTGACCGCGCCGGACGCGGTCGGCACCGTGATCAACGGCATGAAAGAGAAGAACACCGCGGCGGCCACGACGTAGGCCACCGCCGCCCACTGCCAGAGTTTCGCCTGCCTCGCCACGCTCACCCGCCCAGTATCGGGCATCGGCGCCTGCCGGAAGGTCAGCCGAGCCCGGGCAGCACCAGCGCCGGCGTCCGGACGGCGGGCGCCGGACAGCCCACGGAGGCCGCGCACCCGCGAATCCTCCCTGGCGCGGGCCCGGCGGGCGCTCCCCTCGTCCCACACCGGCTACGACCACAGCGGACGCACAGGTCCGATCGGACGACTCTGGCGGCAGCGCGCATGGCGCACCGGCCGATCCGGCCCGGGCCGTCCGCGAGCAGGATGGCCCGGTGACCCAGACCATCGCCGCACTCGGCCTGTCGCCGCTGGAACTGCTCCTGGTGCTGAGCGGCCTGGTGCTGACCGCGTCCCGCTGGCTTCCGGTCAGGTTCGGTCGCGGAGTCGCGCTGTCCGCGGCGGCGGTCGCGGTCGGCTCGGCGATCGTCACCGCCACGGCAGCGTTCCGTTGGCAGCTGTTGGTGGTGTTCGCCGGCATCGCGGTGGGCCTGGTGCTCGCGCTGCCGGTCCTCCGCGGCCGACCCCGGACGCCGGGGAAGCGGCGGTGGCCGGCCGCACTGGCCGGCGTGGTGGCGCTGGTCTTGCTGGCCGGCGGTGCCGCAGCGGGCGCGGCGTTGCCCGTCCCGGCCTTCCCGCAACCGACCGGCCGGTACCCGGTCGGCAGCACCGTGCGGCAGTGGACCGACGAGACCCGTCCGGAGACCGCCACCGACGACCCCACCGATCGCCGCACCGTGGTCGCCCAGCTCTGGTATCCGGCGGTGCCGGGCGCGATCGGGCAGGCGTCTCGCTACCTGGGTCCCGATCCGGAGGCCGCGACGGTGGCGTCCGGGGTGGCCGGCTATCTCGGCGTCCCGGCGTTCGTCCTGGACGGCCCGGCCCAGGCTCGCACCCAGGCGCTGGCCGACGCTCCGGTCGCCGCTGGCGGACCGTTCCCGGTGGTGCTGTTCTCGCCGGGGCTGGGCGGGGTCCGCACCCAGAACACCGCCTGGGCCGAGGAGCTCGCCAGCCGCGGCTACGTCGTCGCCGCACTGGACCATCCCTACGACTCGGCGGCGGTGGTGCTGCGCGACGGACGGGTCATCGCAACCCGGGTCAGCGCGACCGGGGACGACGCCGAAGACCGCCGCCACGCGGTCGGGTGGACCGCGATCCGGGCGGCCGATCTCAGCTTCGCGCTGTCGGAGCTGTCCCGGCTCGACCGGGACGCGTCCGGAATGTTCCACGGGAAACTCGACACCGCCCGGGCCGCGGTGACCGGGCACTCGCTCGGCGGCGCAGCCGCGCTGCAGGCCCTCCGCCAGGACCCGCGCTTCGTCGCCGCTATCGACCTGGACGGCTTCCCCTACGACCCGGCGCCGCGGCGCTTCACCCGTCCGGTGCTCGCCCTCACCCATCCGCTCGAACCCGGCGAGAGCCCCGACTACCTGCCGCGGCTCACCGGGGTGCTCCAACTCAGCGGCACGGACGCCTACCGGCTGGAGGTGCCCGGCACCGTCCACCTCAGCTTCACGGACGCGCCGCTGTTCCTGCCGCCGCTGCCGAGCCTGATGGGGTCCCTGGGCCGGACCGAGCCGATCCGGATCACCGCCGAGGCGTCCGCCGACTTCCTGGACGCCACCCTCGGCGGCCGCACCGCCGACCTGGCCGACCGGTTGGCAGCGCTGGGTGAGCTCTCGGCGTACCGGGGGGGGCGTCCGAACGCGATAACGGCGAGGCGATACCTTGCCCCGGACGCACGACGCCGTACAATCGTCCGTACAGAGAGGATGACATGGGCGCAACAGCACGACTCGAGTTCCGGGTGACACCGGACAATCGCGCGCGCATTGAACGTGCCGCGGAGATCGCCGGAGAACCGGTCACGGCGTTCGCCCGCTCGGCGGCCGAGCAACGCGCCGAGCAGATTCTGCGTGAGCACGAGGCGACGACCAGGGTCCCCGCGGAGTACTTCGACGAACTGCTCGCGGCGTTCGATGCCCCAGTTCAGCCGAGCCCTGCTCTCGCGGACGCGGCGCAGCGGCTGCGCGAGACCGTCGTCCGTGACTGAACGACTTCGCTCCCAACGGCTGGATCCGGAACGCCACGACATCGCGGGATTCTCGTGTGTCGAGGACTCCTTGGATCAATGGCTGCGCAGGCATGCCGCCGACGCTGCGGCACGCGGAACGGCCCGGACATGGGTATGGCTGGACAGTGAGGAACGCGTCGTCGCCTACTACGCACTCGCGGCGCACAAGGTCGCGCGCGAGCAGGTGCCGTCGCGGATCGGACGCGGTGGGCCGGCCGAGGTGCCCGCCGTCCTGCTGGCCCGGCTCGCCCTCACTGAGCATCTGCGGGGCCATGGGCTCGGTGCCGTGCTCGTGGCCGATGCACTCGAGCGCGTTGTCGAGGCGACCCGGACGGTGGCCGCACGCGTCGTGGTCGTGGACGCGTTGACCGAGCCGGTAGCGCGGTTCTACGAGACCCTCGGGTTCCGACGCGTCCCCGGCAGCCTCCGTCTGGTGCAGAAGGTCACCGACATCGCGGCCGCACTCGGTCACGACTGAGGTAACCACGGTTGTTCTCCTGGTTTCAGTTTCGTCGCCCGTCCGTGACCCAATGCTTGTCAGACGGGTTACGGCGCAAGCCCAGGCAGGGCGCCTCAGATGAAGGCGGGTCGTTCACACGTCACAATCGGCGTATGCGCCGAGCCCGTCCACCGTTGCGCGTGGTGCTGCTGGACGCCGACGGGGTGCTGCAGCGGCATCGGCCGGGGCTGGTCCGCGGGTTGTTGCGGCTGGGTGGGCCGCGATTCCTGCTGGACGCCCTGCGCGCCGAGGTCGGCTGCCTGACCGGTGAGCGCGACTTCCCGGACGCCCTGGCCGAGGCGATGCGTCGCCATCGGGTCCGGGGAACCGTCGCCGAGGTGGCCGCCCGGTGGCTGGACATCGTGGTCGACCCGCGCCGCCTGGCCCTGGTCGACGAGCTGCGCGGCCGCGGCGTCCGGGTCGCGCTGGCCACCAACCAGCACCGGTTCCGCGGCTTGCACATGCGCGAGGTGTTGCGGCTCGACGACCACTTCGACGCCGCCTACTACTCCTACGAACTGGGCGTGGCCAAGCCGGACGCCGGCTACTTCACCCGGATTCTGGACGACCTGGGCGAGCCGCCCGGCTCGGTGCTGTTCGTCGACGACCTGCCGGGCAACGTCCGTGCCGCCCGGGCCGTCGGCATCGACGCCCGGCTGCACCTGTGGCGCACCGGCGTCGCCGGGCTGCGCCGCACCCTGACCTCCCGGCTCTGACGTCCCCGGTCGGGGTCGGGGCCGACCGCGCGGCTCAGGCCAGCAAAGGCAGAAACGCCACCACCCCGGCGATGGTGCCCAGGCTGGCCAAGGTCGACAGCGCCACCACGCTGGCCACCAGGGCCGGGTTCGAGCCGTACTCGCGGGCCAGCATGAACGCGTTCACCGCGGTCGGCATCGCGCAGGCCAGGATCAGGCTGCTCAGTTCGGGGCCGTCCAGCCGCAGCAACAGGCCGAGCCCGGCGGCCAGCACCGGCGACGCCACCACCCGGACGCCGGCCGCGATCAGCACGGGCGCGTTCAACCGCAGGCTGGAGCGCTGCCCCAGCTGCAGCCCGAGCGCGATCAACACCATCGGGATCGCCGCCTGGGCCAGCAGTTCCACGCCGCGGGCGACCCCGACCGGCAGCACGAACCCGGTGGTGCGGACGATCAGTCCGGCCAGCAGCGCCCAGGTCACCGGCAGCTTCACCACGGTCAGCACCGCGTCACCCACTCCGCCGTGCGAGCCGAGCAGCGCCGGACCGACGGTGTACATCACCACCAGCGAGGTGACGAAGATCACCACCGCCTGGTCGAGCCCGACCCGTCCCAGCGCCAGCAGCGCGATCGGCAGTCCGAAGTTGCCGTTGTTGCCGATCACCACGCTGGCGATCATCGCCCGCCGGGTCGGCCCGTCCTGACCCCAGGCGGCGGCCAGCGCGATCAGGCCGGCGACCAGGGTGATCAGCAGATAGCCACCGACCAGCTGGATCGCCTGCCCGCCGGACACCTCGGTCTTCATCACGCTGTCGAAGGCGAGCAGCGGGGTCAGTCCGTACAGGTTGATCTTGCCGACGGTGTCCATGTCGAGCCGGAACCTGCGGGCCAGCGCGACGCCGACCAGTGCGACCAGCACCACCGGCAGGATCACCTCGATCAGCGCAGTGAGAAAGGCCACCGATCGATCGTTTCATCACCTCGGCCCCCGGCCGCGCCGCAACCACTGCGCGAGCAGCCCCACCAGGGACGTCCGGCCGACGCGTCCCCGGGAAACCCCGGACGGCCCAGCTCAGTTCGGCCCAGCTCAGTTCGGCCCAGCTCAGTTCGGCCCAGCTCAGTTCGACAGAGCTCAGTTCGGCAGGACGGCCTCGATGGCCGCGATCACCCGCTCGTCCTCGGGGTCGACCTGCGGGGCGAACCGGGCCACCACGGCGCCGTCCGGGGCGATCACGAATTTCTCGAAGTTCCACCGGATGTCGCCGGTGTGGCCGTCGGCGTCCGGGGTGTCGACGAGGGCGGCGTACAGCGGGTGCCTGGTCTCGCCGTTCACGTCGATCTTCTCGGTCATCGGGAAGGTGACGCCGTAGGTGGCCGAGCAGAAGGCGGCAATCTCGTCGGCGCTGCCCGGCTCTTGGTTCATGAACTGGTTGCAGGGCACCCCGAGCACGGTGAAGCCGCGCGGGCCGAAGCGCTCGTGGAGCCGTTCCAGGACGGCGTACTGCGGGGTCATCCCGCACTTGGACGCCACATTGGCGATCAGCACGGCCTTGCCGCGGTACTGCGCCAGGTCGGCCGGGCCGCCCGTAAGAGCGCCGATCTCGATGTCGAACACGGACATGGGCCCATCGTAGGCCTGGGCACTAGGCTCGTCGCCGGAGAGGAGCAGCGATGCCGCAGCACACCAGCCACACCGTCCTGGCCAGCACCGACAGCAGCGCGTTCGCGTCGGTGAGGCAGCGGGGCACCACCCGCGACGAGCGCTTCGCACTGGGCCGCTCGCTGCGCGAGAAGGTGCCGATCTCCGCGCTCGGGGTCTGGAACGCGACCCAGGCCCGTCCGGACCCGATCGAGCTGATCAACGCCTCGCACCAGGGCCGGGTCGACGAGCTGATCCCGATCCGGGTGGGACGGATGGTGTCGTCGCCGTACGGGTTCTACCGGGGCACCGCGGTGGTGATGGCGTCCGACGTCGCGGCGCTGCCGATCACCGGGATCATGCCGGTGATCTGCGGCGACTCGCACCTCGGCAACTTCGGCTTCTACCGCTCGCCCGAGGGCGAGCAGGTGATCGACCTGAACGACTTCGACGAGGCGCATCCGGGTGCCTGGGAGTGGGATCTGCGCCGGCTGGCCGCCGCCGTCTGGGTGGCCGGACGCGAGAACGGCTACAGCGAGGACGCCTGCGCCGAGGCGGTGCGGGCCTGCGTGCTGGCTTACCGGGACGAGGTCGCGCAGCTGGCGTCGATGCCGCTGCTGGCCCGCTCGTACAACCGGCTGGACATCGAGCGGCTGCACGAGACCGCCACCGAGAAGGACCTGCGGGACGAGATCCGCCGGGCCGGCCGGGTGGCCCGCAAGCGCACCTCGGACCGGGCGCTGCCGCGGTTCACCACCGAGAGCAACGGCGAGCGCCGGATGGTCGAGGAGCTGCCGCTGATCCGGTCGGTGCGCGGCGACGAGTACGAGCAACTCGCCGAAGGCCTGGACGCCTACCTCGACACCCTGGCCCCGCACTGGCGGCGGGTGGTCGCCGGCTACACGCTGGTCGACATCGCGCACAAGGTGGTGGGGGTCGGCTCGGTCGGCCTGCGCGCCTATGTGGCCTTATTGGAGGGCAGTTCGCCGGACGACGTGCTGTTCCTGCAGCTGAAGCAGGCGCGCCGCTCGGTGCTGGCCAGGTACGTGCACGGCGACAACGCCTGGCACGCCCATCAGGGCCAGCGGGTGGTCGAGTACCAGCAGGCGTTGCAGACCGTCTCCGACCCGCTGCTGGGCTGGACGGAGGTGGACGGCCGGCAGTACTACGTCCGGCAGTTCCGCAATATGAAGGGCACCGTGCCGCTGGACGGGCTGACCGCCACCGCGCTGACCGACTACGCCGGCATCGTCGGGCACCTGCTCGCCAAGGGCCACGCCCGGACGTCCGGCGCGTCGATGATCGCCGGCTACCTGGGCCGCGGCGAGAAGGCGGCCAAGGCGTTCTCCCGGTTCGCCCGGCTCTACGCCGACCAGACCGAGGCCGACCACGCCGCGCTGGTGAAGGCGGCTCGCGCCGGACGCGTCCCGATCGCCGACGGCGCCCTGGCCGCCATGGGTTCCGCCTTCCGTCCCGGCGGCTGACCCGCTCCCCCAACCCCGGCGTCCGCACCGAGCGCTCGCCTAACTATTTGGCGCTCGCTGAGTTCAGCGAGCGCCAAATAGTTAGGCGGGCGGATGGGTCGGGCTGGGGGCTGGGGCC
>NZ_JASGDE010000024.1:0-6588 GCF_047607385.1 Micropruina sp. | reverse complement strand
GGTGCGTCGGCGGCGGGGTGGGACGCGACACCGCGGCGGGCCGGTGACCGGCCACCGGATCGCCGGCCGGCGGCCCGGCCTCGATGTGTGGGCCGATCACCGCCTGGGCGGTGTCGTGGTGCTCGACCAGAGCGACCTCGACGCGGCGGCCGTCGGCCAACCGCACCGCGAAGGTGTCGGACGACAACTCGTCCACGTCCAGGACGTGCTCGGTCTGGTCGATCTTGATCGTGTAGCGCCGCATCGCCTTCACTTCCACGGTCGTTTCTGATTGGCCCGGCCGGCGGCCACCCACCGGCTCGCGAACAACTGGCTGCCCGGCTGCACCTCGCGCATCGCCGGCGCGGCCTGCCCCCGGCGCACCCGGACGTGGGTGAGCACCGCGATGGTGATGGCGGCGACCTCCTCGTCGGTGAGGCCGTCCGGTGCCAGCACCACGGGTTCGGGCTCGGGGACGGGGGTCGCGGGCCGGGCGGGTGGCGTCCGGGAGCGGTCCAGCCGACCGACCGCCATCAGCACCAGCATCAGGATCACCAGCAACGCCAGCACGGTGCCCATGCCGGCGAGGGTCAGGTACACGCCCCAGGGCAGGTTCTCCATCGTCGCCGCCTATACCGGGAACAGCCCGTGCTTCTTGGCGATGTTGGTGTGCACCTTGGTGCGCAGCACCTCCAGCGCCCGGATCAGCCGCAGCCGGGTCTCGCTGGGCTCGATCACCTCGTCGATCTGGCCGATGTCGGCCGCGTGGTAGGGGTTGAGCAGCCGTTCCCGGTAGTCGGCGACGAATTCCGCCTCCTCCTTCTCCGGGTCGTCGGCGGCCGCGATCCGGCGTCCGTGCAGCAGCTTCGCGGCCCCCTCGGCGCCCATCACCGCGATCTGGGCGGTCGGCCAGGCAAACGCGATGTCGCAGCCCATCTGCCGCGAGCTCATCGCCACGTACGAGCCGCCGATCGCCTTGCGCAGGATCACCGCCAGCTTCGGCACCGTGGCCTGGGCGTAGGCGTAGATGATCTTGGCGCCGTGCCGGATCACGCCGTTGTACTCCTGGTCGACGCCCGGCAGGTAGCCGGGGCAGTCGACGAAGGTGACCACCGGAATGTTGAACATGTCGCAGATCTGGACGAACCGGGCGATCTTGTCCGACGAGTCCAGGTCGAGCGAGCCGGACAGCACCGCCGGCTGGTTCGCCACCACGCCGACCGATTGGCCGTCCAGCCGGGCGAACCCGGTGAACGCGTTGCAGGCGTACTGGGCGTGGCATTCCAGCAGGCTGCCGGTGTCGACCACCAGTTCCAGGATGTCCCGGACGTCGTAGGGCACGTTGTCCTGCTCCGGCATGAAACCGTCCAGCGCCGGCTCTTCCCGGGCCGGATCGTCGTAGGGCGCCAGCGCCGGCGGGTCCTCGGAGTTGTTCTGCGGAAGGTAGCCGAGCAGCTCCTTGACCAGGCCGAGGGCGGCGGCGTCGTCGGGGGCGGAGAATTGCGACACGCCGCTGCGCACGTTGTGCACCCAGGCGCCGCCCAGTTCTTCGCCGCTGACCTCCTCGCCGGTGACCGCCTTGATGATGCCGGGGCCGGTCAGGAACATGTTCGAGGTCGACTCGACCATGATGGTGAAGTCGGTGAGCGCGGGGGAGTAGACCGCCCCGCCGGCGCAGGGCCCCATGATCACCGAGAGCTGCGGGATCACCCCGGACGCGGCCACGTTGCGGTAGAACACCTCGCCGTAGGCGGCCAGGCTCTTGACCCCCTCCTGGACGCGGGCGCCGCCGGAGTCGTTCAGCCCGATCAGCGGAATGCCGGCCTCCATGGCCAGGTCCATCATCCGGCAGATCTTCTGCGACTGCACCTGCGAGAACGAGCCGCCGAGCACGGTGAAGTCCTGGGCGTAGACGGCCACCCGGCGTCCGCTCACCTTGCCGAAACCGGTGACCACGCCGTCGCCGGGAAACCGCTGCTGGTCCAGGCCGAACTCGGTGTTCTGGTGGGTGGCCAGGGCGCCGAATTCTTGGAACGAGCCCTCGTCGAGCAGGATCGCCAGCCGTTCTCGGGCGGTCAGCTTGCCGCGGGCGTGTTGCGCCTCGATGCGTTCTTCGCCGCCGGCCGCGAGGGCGGACTGGCGGCGCTCCCTGAGGGTCTGGAGCTGGTCTGCCATGCCTGCCTCCTCGTGGTCTGTCGCCGAATCCAGGTGAGGCCCGTTCTTCGACGGTACGGCAGGACCGCGGTTCCCGGAGCCGGTTCGGCAAGGAGGTGCCCGGTGACCGGCCCCGATCGCGGGGCGGTTGGCCGCTGTGGGACGATGAGAGACGGCAGTTCGCCGTCCGCAACCCCGGAAAGTTCAACCATGGCCATTCCCTCTTTCGTCGATTCCGCGACCCTGACGGTCGCCGGAGGCAACGGCGGGCACGGCTGCGCGTCCATCCACCGGGAGAAGTTCAAGCCGCTCGGTGGCCCGGACGGCGGCAACGGCGGCAACGGCGGCTCGGTCATCCTGCGGGTCGATCCCGGGCTGACCACGCTGGTCGAGTACCACCGCCAGTCGCAGCGACGCGCCCCCAACGGCCAGCCCGGCAAGGGCGACCACGCCAACGGCGGTAACGGCGAGGACGTGGTGCTGGCGGTCCCCGACGGCACCGTGGTCAGCGACGCCGACAGCGGGGAAGTGCTGGCCGACCTGGTCGGCGCCGACGCCGAGGTGGTGGTCGCCGCCGGTGGACGGGGCGGGCTGGGCAACGCGGCGCTGGCGTCCGCGAACCGCAAGGCGCCCGGTTTCGCGCTGCTCGGCGAGGAGGGGGAGTCCCGGCGGATCACCCTGGAGCTCAAGGTGCTCGCCGACGTCGGCCTGGTCGGCTTCCCCAGCGCCGGCAAGTCGTCGCTGATCGCGGCGATCAGCCGGGCCCGTCCCAAGATCGCCGACTACCCGTTCACCACCCTGATCCCGAACCTGGGGGTGGTGGTCGCCGGCGACGTCACCTTCACCGTCGCCGACGTGCCCGGGCTGATCGAGGGGGCGTCCGAGGGCCGCGGGCTGGGGCACGACTTCCTGCGGCACATCGAACGCTGCCAGGCGATCGTGCACGTCGTCGACTGCGCCACCTACGAGCCCGGACGCGACCCGCTCACCGACCTGGACGTGATCGAAGGCGAGCTGGCCGCGCACGGCGGGCTCGAGGACCGGCCCCGGATGGTGGCGCTGAACAAGGTCGACGTCGGCGACGCCGCCGAGCTGGCCGAGATGGTCCGGCCCGACCTGGAGGCCCGCGGACTGCCGGTCTTCGCCGTCTCCACCAAGACCGGGGAGGGGCTGCGCGCGCTGACCTTCGCGATGTCCGCTCTGGTGGTCGAGCGTCGGGCCGCGGCGCCCAAGCCGGAGCCGAAGCGGATCGTGATCCGGCCGGCACCGGTGGCCGGCGGTCCGGAGTTCACCATCCGCCGGCAGGGCGACGGCGACGGCGGCTTCGTCTGGCGGGTGCGCGGCGAGAAGCCGGAACGCTGGGTGCGGCAGACCGACTTCGGCAACGGCGAGGCGGTCGGCTACCTGGCCGACCGGTTCGCCCGGCTGGGCATCGAGGAGGAGCTGCTGGCGCTCGGCGCCCGGGCCGGGGACGCGGTGGCGATCGGCTCCGGCGAGCACCCGGTGGTGTTCGACTTCGCCCCGCAGGTGGAGATCGGCGCCGAGTTGCTCTCCCGGCGCGGTGAGGACCAGCGGTTGTTCACCGAGCGTGAGTCGGTCAAGCGGCGGCGCCGGCTGGACGCCGAGTACCACGCCGCCAAGGACGCCGAACGACTCACCCGGGTGGCCCAGGACGGCTACGCGTCCGACGACGTGGCCGAGGACGAGGACGACCCCGAGGACGCGCGGTGAGGGTGCGTCAGCAGATCGCGGACGCCCAGCGGGTCGTGGTCAAGATCGGCTCGTCGTCGCTGACCGGACGCCGCGGGCTGGACACCGAGCGGATGCAACGGCTGGTCGCCACCCTGGCCCGGCTGCGGGCGTCCGGACGCGACGTGGTGCTGGTCTCCTCCGGGGCGGTGGCGGCCGGAATGCCGGCGCTGGGCATGAAGACCCGGCCGCGCGACCTGGCCGGTCAGCAGGCGGCGGCGTCGGTGGGGCAGGGGCTGCTGATCGAACGCTACGACGCGCTGTTCGCGGCGCACTCGCTGGTGGTCGGCCAGGTGCTGCTCACCGTCGACGACCTGACCCGGCAGGCCCACTACCGCAACGCGCTGCGCACCTTCACCCGGCTGCTGCAGCTCGGCGCCATCCCGGTGGTCAACGAGAACGACACCGTGGCGACCCACGAGATCCGGTTCGGCGACAACGACCGGCTGGCCGCGCTGGTGGCGCACCTGGTCCGCGCGGACGCGCTGGTGCTGCTCTCCGACGTGGACGCGCTGTACACCCGGCACCCGTCCGAGCCCGGCGCCGAGCGGATCGCCGAGGTGGCCGACGTGGACGACCTGGAGGTGGACACTTCCCGGATCGGTTCCGCGGTGGGCACCGGCGGAATGTCCACCAAGCTGCAAGCCGCCCGGATCGCCACCGCCGGCGGCATCTCGGTGGTGCTGGCGCACGCCGACGACCACGCCGCGGCGCTGGCCGGCGACGATGTCGGCACCGTCTTCCATCCCACCGGCAAGAAGCGGTCGCGGCGGCTGATGTGGCTGGCCTACGCCTCGCAGGCCAAGGGCGACCTGGTGCTGGACGACGGCGCCGTCCGGGCCGTGCTGGAGCGCAAGGCGTCCCTGCTGCCGGCCGGCGTCACCGCCGTGCACGGCGACTTCCTGGCCGGTGAGCCGGTGCGGCTGGTCGACCCGGCCGGATCGGTGGTGGCCCGCGGCATCGTCAACTACGACGCCGCCGACCTGCCCGGGATCCTCGGCAAGAGCACCCATCAGTTGGTCGAGGAGCGCGGCCCCGAGTTCGACCGCGAGGTGGTCCACAGGGACGCGCTGATCGTCAAGCTGCGCCGGCGCTGAGGCCGGGTCCGCCCGGTCCTCGTTGGTCGAGCTTGTCGAGACCTGGTTTCGACAAGCTCAACCGGCCGCGGGTACGACAAGCTCAACCGGCGAGTGCGACCGGACTCCAGATCGACAGTCCGTCCGGCAGCAGCGGGGGCAGCAGGCCGCCGATCAACTCCGCCAGTTCCCGCTGGCGCTGCTCGGTGAGCCGCTCGGCCGGCATGGTCAGGGACAGTGCCGCGACGGCGTTCGCGCCACGCATCACCGCCACGCCCAGGCAGGCCACCCCGCGCTCGTTCTCCTCGATCTCGGTGGCGAAGCCGCGTCCGCGGGCCGCGGCCAGGGTGGCGGCCAGCTCGTCCACGGTCAGCGCGCAGTGGTGCAGATAGGCGGCCAGCTGGTCGTGCGGGACGTTGCGGGCGGCCAGCAGGGCGCGTCCCATCGCCGACCGGGCGGCGGAGGTGCGGCGTCCGACCTCGGAGAAGACCCGGATGGCCCGCTCCGGCTCCACCTTGTCCAGGTAGAGCACCTCGTCGCCCACCAGGACGCCGAGATGGACCAGCTCGTCGGACTGCCGGGACAGCGTCACCAGGGCCGGATGCAGCGACTGGACCAGGCTCTGCGGGGTGAGAAAACGTTCGCCCAGGGTCATCGCGGCGGCTCCCAGCCGGTAGTCTCCGGTGCTCTCGGACTGGGCGACGAAGCCATGGGCACGCATGGTGGACAGCGCCCGGTACGCGGTGGATTTGTTCACCCCGGTGGCCGCGGAGAGCTCGGTGAGCGTGATGCCGTCCGCGCCCGCCTCGGCCAGCGCGGTGAGCAGGGCCAGGGCACGGTCGATCGCTTCCACGCGCGGACCATCGGTCATGGCCCGATGATGCCCTGGTGTTTCGTTGTGCGCAACGCTTGGGCCGGGTACAGAAATGGCCTTGCCAAGCTCCGGGGCCGATGGGAAGATATTTCAGACAACGAACCATGAGTTTCAATGAGTGAAACGGAGTCCGAATGTCCCACGTTCTCGACGCAGTCCTGACGCGTCGTATCGTGCCTGTGGTTGTGGTGCGCGATGCCGCCCGCGCCGCGGGTCTTGCCGAAGCGCTGGTGGCCGGCGACCTGCCGGTCGCCGAGGTCACCCTGCGCACCGAGGCGGCACCCGAGGCGATCGCGACGATGGCGAAGACTCCCGACCTGCTGGTCGGCGCCGGCACCGTCCTCACCGCCGAGCAGGTCGATCTGGCCGTCGACGCCGGTGCCCGCTTCCTGGTCAGCCCCGGATTCAGCGCAGCCGCGGTGGCACGGGCCAAGGAGCGTGGGGTGCCGATCGTGCCCGGCACGGTGACCCCCAGTGAGGTGATCGCTGCGCTGGATGCCGGGCTGACCACGCTGAAGTTCTTCCCGGCCTCGAATTACGGCGGTGCGGGCACTTTGAAGGCGTTCGCGTCGGTGTTCGGCGGCATCCAGTTCGTGCCGACCGGGGGAGTGTCGGCGGCCAACCTGGGTGATTACCTGGCGTTGCCGAACGTGCCGGCGGTGGGTGGGTCGTGGATGGTGCCCGCCGACGTCATCGATGCCGGCGACTTCGCCGAGGTTCAACGACTCTGCGCCGCAGCGGTCGCCGCCGCGGCCG
>NZ_JASGDE010000023.1:0-31078 GCF_047607385.1 Micropruina sp. | reverse complement strand
GGCGGGCCGGGCGCGCCCGGGTCCGCCGAGCCCGGGGAGCAGCCGTTCGCCGAGGCCCTGATCGAGGCGGCCGCCGCCGCACAGCGGGCGGTGATCGAGCACACCGCGTCCGACACCCGCAATGCGGCCTCCTGCACGTTCGCGGCGGCGGTGCTGGACGGCGACCGGGTGCACTGGGCGAGCCTGGGCGACTCCCGGGTCTACCTGCTCGGCGACGGCACCGGCGTCCAGCTCAGCACCGATCATTCGGTCGCCGAGGAGCTGATCCGCGCCGGCCTGCCGCGCGCCGAGGCGGAAAGCAGCCGGCAGGCGCATGCCATCACCCGCTGGCTGGGACGCGATTCGGAGAACCCCACCCCCGACACCGGGGTGTATCCGCTGACCTTGGGCGGCTGGCTGCTGGTCTGTTCCGACGGGCTGTGGAATTACGCCTCCGAACCGGCCGCGCTGGCGCGCCGACTGCGGGCGGCGTCCGAGGCGTCCGACGAGCCGGTGAAGGTCGCGGCCGAACTGGTCAAATGGGCCAACGCGCAGGGCGGCAAGGACAATGTGACCGTGGCGCTGGCGCGGCCGGACGCTAACCTGAACGGTACGCCACAAGCATCTTCGGACGAGTCAGAGAAGGACTGAGATGGCCCTGTTCACCTCCGCGGTGTACCAGAACGAGTTCCTGCCCGACGGCGGCACCGACGTCAACGCGATCGTCACCGTCGCCTGCAGCGGCGCGGGTGCGGCCGGCAAGACCGGCAGCGGGGACGCCGGCGAGATCATCATCGTCGACACCTCCGGCTCGATGGGCGACGTCAACATGGCCGCGGCCAAGCAGGCCGCGATGGTGGCCCTGGACCACATTCTCGACGGCACCTACTTCGCCGTGGTGGCCGGCAACCACAAGGCCTATCTGGCCTACCCGATGGTGCAGTCCGGGGCCGGCATGGTGCGGATGGACGCCCGCACCCGCGCCGAGGCGCGCCGCGCGATCAGCTTCTTCCGGGCCGACGGCGGCACCGTGATGGGCAACTGGCTGAACCTGGCGAAGGCGCTGTTCGACTCGATCGGGCACCTGGCCCAGAAGCACGCCATCCTGCTCACCGACGGCGAGAACCACAACGAGACCCAGCAGCAGCTCGATCTCGCGATCCGTAACTGCCTGGGCCAATTCCAGGTCGACTGCCGCGGCGTCGGGGTGGACTGGAAGGTCGCCGAGATCCGCAAGATCGCCCAGGCGCTGCTCGGGTCGGTGGACATCATCCCGAACCCGTCGGCGCTGGGGCAGGCGTTCGCCGACCTGATGCAGACCTCGATGGCGCGCGGGGTGGCGCAGGCCGATCTGCGGGTGTGGATTCCGCAGGGCGCGCAGGTGCTGTTCATCCGGCAGGTCTCCCCCACCGTCGAAGACCTGACCACCCGGGGAGTGCCGGTGAACCCGCTCACCCAGGCCTACCCGACCGGGTCGTGGGGCGACGAGGAGCGCGATTACCACATCCAGATCCGGCTGCCGGCCAAGTCGGTGGGCCAGGAGCAGCTGGCGGCCCGGGTGCAGCTGGCGGTGGGCGCCGAGGTGCTCACCCAGGGCCTGGTCAAGGCGAAGTGGTCTTCGGACACCAACCTGACCGCGCAGATCAATCCCGAGGTGGCGCACTACACCGGGCAGACCGAACTCGCCCAGGCCATCCAGGAGGGCCTGCAGGCGAAGGCGTCCGGCGACGAACGGACGGCGACCACCAAGCTGGGCCGGGCCGCGCAGCTGGCCGCCGAGACCGGCAACGCCGAGGCCACCGCGAAGCTGCGCAAGGTGGTCGACATCGAGAACGCCGAGACCGGCACCGTGCGGCTCAAGCGCGGGGTGGCCAAGGCCGACGAGATGGCGCTCGACACGGCGTCCACCAAGACCACGCGAATCAGGGGCTGAGATGGCTATCTGTCCGGCGGGACACACCTCCACGTCGCAGGACTACTGCGACACCTGCGGCCTGCCGGTCACCGCGGATGCGGTGTCGGTGCCGACCGCGCCGGTGGTGCCGCTGGCCGGCGCGCTGTGCCCGCACTGCGGCACCGACAACGCCCCGGACGCCCTGTTCTGCGAGGCCTGCGGCTACGACTTCACCACCGGCACCATGCCGCGCACCGCCGCTCCGGCGGCATCGCTGCCCTCGACCTGGGGCGGGAGTTCCGGGGCGTCCGCGTGGGGAACGCCGAGCGGGGACGCCGCAGCCCCCGCCCAGCCCGCGACCACCGAAACGCCGGACGCGCCCCCGTCACCGGACGAGACGTCCGAGCAGCCCGCACTGCAGACCGCGGCACCGGAACCGCTGCCCGCTCCCCTGGACGTCCCGCCGCCGGCTCCGGTGGCGGCCCCACCGGCGGCCCCCATGGAAATCCCGCCGGCGGCACCCGCACCGACTCCCCCGTCCCGGCGTCCGCTGCAGCCACGGCCGACGGCGGTGGAATGGGTGGCCGAGATCTGGATCGACCCCGACTGGTACGCCACCCAGGGCTCCAGCGACGCGCTGCCCTCGCCCGGCCTGCCGGACGTGATCCCGCTGCGGGCCAGTTCGGCGCTGATCGGCCGGACGTCGGTCAGCCGCAACATCCATCCCGACATCGACTGCGACCTGGACACCGGGGTGAGCCGCCGGCACGCCCAGGTGACCACCGACGGCAGCCGCTGGTGGATCGAGGATCTGGAGTCGGCCAACGGCACCTTCGTCGGGCCCTCGGCCGGACCGCTGCCCACCGACCCGATCGGACGCGGCCGCGTGGAATTCGCGCCCGACCAGCGGATCTACCTGGGCGCCTGGACCCGGATCGTGATCCGGGCCGCCACCGACGACGAGAAGCAGGCCTTCAACGGCTGAGCTCAGCCGATCGTGCCGGGCGGCACGATCCATCAGGCAGCAGTGGACCAGGAACAGTTCCGCACCTCACCGGGGACAGGCGGTGAGGTGCGGAACGTGTGTCGGTCAGCCTCGCTGGGCCTTCTCCACCAGCCCGACCGAGACCGACCGCGGCAGCGGGAAGCCGTCCAGGCGCCCCACAGGCAGGTCCGTGACCAGCACCAGCGCACCGGCGTCTCCGCCGACCCCCTCGCTGACCAGGGCGCGCGTCTCCTCGCCGACAATCGGGTCGTCCATCAGTTCGCCGAAGGTGGAGTTCAGCGTGATGGGCGTCCGCACCACCTCACCCGCCAACTCGAAGGCGGTCTGCGACCGCAGGTCGCGGCTGGACGCCCCCACCTCCACCGTGTAGCGGCCCGGCTCCACCACCCACCGGTCCACCCGGAGGTCCCAGTAGGCCAGGTCCTCGTGACGCAGCAGCACCTCGACGTCCACCGTCTGCCCGGCTTCGACGAGCACCGAACGGAACCCCTTCAGCTCGCGCGGCGCGCGCTGCACCGCCGACCCGGGGAGCGAGACGTAGGCCTGAACCACCTCGCGGCCGGCGACCGCACCGGTGTTGGTGACCGGGACCGTGACCAGTACGTCCCCGCTCTCGGTGACCCGCGCCGCGGCGTCCCCGTACTCGAACGTGGTGTAGGACAGGCCGTGGCCGAACGGGAAGCGGACGTCGAGCTTGCGCTCGTCGTACCAGCGGTAGCCGACCAGCAGGCCCTCGCCGTAGCGCACCCGGCCCTGGTCGCCGGGGAAGTTCCCGTAGGACGGGTTGTCCTCCAGGCGCAGCGGGATCGTCTCGGCGAGGCGCGCGGACGGGTTGGCGACACCGAACAGGATGTCCGCGGTGGCGCCGCCGCCGGCCTGGCCGAGCAGCCAGCCCTCCAGCAGCGCGGGCACCTTGTCCACGAACGGCAGGTCGACGACGCCGCCGTTGGACAGCACCACGACCACGTTCGGGTTGACCGCCAGCACCGCGTCCAGCAGCTCCAGCTGCACCGCCGGCAGGTCGATGTGGGTGCGGTCGAAGCCTTCGGACTCCTCCGCGGCCGGCACGCCGAGGAACAGCACCGCGACCTCGGCGTCCGCGGCCGCCGCGACCGCCTGGGCCCGCAGCTCGGCGGCGTCGCCGCTGCCGTCGATGGCGAAGCCCGGCGCGTAGCTCACCGCGCCGTCGGCGAGCGCGCGGATCTCGTCGAGCGCGACGTCCAGCTTGGTGGGAACGATCTGCGAGGAGCCCGCGCCCTGGTAGCGCGGCTTCTCGGCGAACTCGCCGATCACGGCGAGCTTGGCGTCACGCCGCAGTGGGAGCACGCCGTCGTTCTTGAGCAGGACGATGCAGCGCGCGGCGACCTCGCGCGCCAGCGCGTGGTGGGCGGCGGCGTCCAGCGGCCCGTCGATCGCGGGGCGGCTGAGCGCCTTGCGCACCAGGTCCAGGTTGCGCCGCACCACGGCGTCCAGCGCGGCCTCGTCGAGCGCGCCGCTGCGCGCCGCCTCGACGATGTCGGCGTCGGTGCGGCCGTCACAGCCCGGCATCTCCAGGTCCATGCCGGCCCGGACGCCCTCGATCCGGTCCACCACGGCGCCCCAGTCGGAGACCACCAGGCCCTCGAATCCCCAGTCGTCGCGCAGCACCTCGGTGAGCAGCCACGGATCCTGCGAGGCCCAGACGCCGTTGATCTTGTTGTAGGAGGTCATCACCGTCCAGGGCTGGCCGCCCTTGACCACCCGCTCGAAGGCGCGCAGGTAGATCTCGTGCAGCGGACGGGGATCGACGTCGCTGGACGAGCGCATCCGGTCCGACTCCTGGTTGTTGGCCGCGAAGTGCTTCAGCGAGGAGCCGACGCCCTTGGACTGGATGCCCTTGACCAGGCCGAGGCCCATCTCGCCAGAGACGATCGGATCCTCGGACATGTACTCGAAGTTGCGGCCGCAGAGCGGGGAGCGCTTGATGTTGATGCCGGGGCCGAGCAGCACCGCGACGTTCTCGATGGCGGCCTCGGTGCCCAGCGCCTCGCCCACCCGCTCGGCCAGCTCCGGGTCTAAGCTCGACGCGAGTCCGACGGCCGGCGGGAAGCAGGTGGCCGGGACGCTGCCCGCCAGTCCCAGATGGTCGGCGGAGCCGGTCTGCTTGCGCAGCCCGTGCGGCCCGTCGGTCAGCATCAGGGACGGGACGCCGACGCGCTCCACCGCGGTGGTGTGCCAGAAGTTGAGGCCGCTGGTCAGCGACGCCTTCTCTTCCAAGCTGAGTTCTGAGACGTCAGGGATGCGGTCGTCTGACATGCGAGGTCGACTCCTTCGTCGGTGGGACGCCACCCACGGTGTGGCGCGAGATTGCGTGGTGGCTAAACCATAAAGGCTAAGGTTTTCGCGTGCAAGCCTCCAACCGGGCGGGAGGCGAGGGGGTTTCGACTACGCCGGGATGCGCGACTTGACCGCCAGGGCGTCCCACAGGTCGTGCAGCAGGGCGACCATGTCGATGGTGGGATCGAGCAGCCATTGCTGCTGAAGGCCGTCCGAGGCGGCCACCAGCGAACGAGCGGCACCGTCGACATCGATGTGCGGACCGAACTCTCCGCTTTCCTGCGCATTGCGTATCGCTTCGCTGAGAATGCCGCGGGCCCAGTCGTAGCGTTCCAGGAAGTACTCGTGCGCCGGGTGCGCGCCGATACTCGCCTCGGCGGAGAACTCGATGTACAACTGCACCAGCCCCGGCACTTCGGTGTTGTGCCGGATCACCTCGAGATAGCTGGCGAAGTCGTGCCGGGGCTTCCAGAACGTCTCCTCGTCGTGGACGTCGCGACTCTTCAGCACTTCCAGGTAGAGCTCTTCGCGGGAGCTGAAGTGATGCATGAGACCGGCCTGGGTAAGGCCGACGCGTTGCGCGATCTCCTGGTTGAAGGCGTGGCGGAAACCCTTTTCGGCGACCACTTCGAGGGCCACCTGGAGAATCTCCTGCCGCTTCCTCAGCCCTTTCGCGTACGGACCTCGAGCGTTCACAGGACTCCTCGGGACGGATCCAAGGTCGCGGCGGGACGACCCGGTGACAGCCCCCCACGGCGGGAGGCATCGGTCAGTCTACGTACTGATCGGGCGTAGTCACCAGCCAGTGCGCCCGAGGCCTCATCGTGGTCGGCCCGATCACCAACCTGGCCTCGACCGGCATCTCCACCGGCGTGCTGTGGGCGTTCGGCGTGGCCCCCTGGCTGGCCGGTGCGATCATGGGCGGCCTGTGGCCGGTCTTCTTGATGTTCGGTCTGCACTGGGGCTTCCTGCCGATGAAACTGCCGTTCTACTTCGGCCTGGTCGGTGGCGCCACCGGCGGCGCGATCGCCGCCTGGGGCGGGTCCGCGTCCAGCACCTTCGTGCTGCCGTCGCTGCTCGCGCTTCCCGCCTACCTGGACCACGGCAGCTTCACCATGCAGCTGATCGGCACCGGTGTCGCCATCGCGCTGGCCTTCACCCTGACCCTGTTCTTCGGCATCAACAAGAACAACGACGAGCCCGACGACGTCCTGGACGGCGCGGTCGCGGCGTAGTCCGTCGGACGGCGAACTTCCGTGCGTCGGCGGGTCGGTCCCCGTGCGTGAGCCGGTAGGCCCTCAGAGCATCAGCGGGACGTACTTGACCACCACCATCGCGGTGATGCCGAGCAGCCAGAGCGTGACCAGCAGCAGGTCCAGGTCGTAGCCGATCAGGGTGCGGGCGGCCCGGCTCGCCGGTTCGGGCAGGTAGAGGTTGCCGTCCCGGATGTTCACATGGGTCAGCGAGGTGAACACCAGCGTGGTCGACAGCGTCACCAGCAGGCACCACGGGCACAGCGCGCCGATCACGAAGAACGCCTGGAAGAACAGCCAGTAGGCGAACACCAGGCCGAGCGTGTAGACCAGCTGGGCGGCGAACATGAACCAGCGCGGGAATCGGACGCCGCCCAGGCTGGCCACGGCGATGGTGATCACCACCGGCTCGGCGACCAGCCCGAGGAAGGCGTTCGGGAAGCCGAACAGGCTGGCCTGCCAGGACGCCCCCACCGTCCCGCAGCTGAGCACCGCGTTGATGTTGCAGGCCAGCGCCGCCTGCGGGTCGGCGGCCAGCGCGATCGCGTCCACCGAGAGCACGAAGGACGCGGTCAGGCTGAGCAGCGCCGAGATCAGCATGGTGGTGAAGATCCAGCCGTTGGACTGCCGGATCCGGCGCAGCCGGTGCAACGTCCCCGGCGCCTCCGGGGACGCCGCACCGTGGGCGCTGTTCGCCACCGCGACGTCAGGCACCGGAGGCCTTCCGGATCGCGTCCGCCAGCGGCCCGGCGGTGTAGAGGTCGCCGGTGAAGGTCTCGCCGTTGATCTGCACCGTCGGGGTGCCGGTGATGCCGGAATCGAAGGCCTGCTGGGTGAGTTGGCCGATCCACGGCGCATAGGTCTGCCGGGCGAAGGACGCCACCACCTCGGCGGACGCCCCGGCCTGGCCGGCCAGGGTGGCCAGCTGGTCGTCGGTCAGCCCGCGCGAGCCTTCGGCCGGCTGGTTGGCGAACAACAGCTGGTTGAACCGGAGCGCGGCCTGGGGGTCGGCGTTGGCGACGGTCACGAAGGCGTTGGCGGCCCGGGTGGAGTACTGGCTGCCGGACGACTGGGAGTCCAGGAAGGCCATCGGGTGGATCTCCAGCTTGACCGTGCCGGCCGCGACCTGGCTCTGCAGCGCCTCACCGTTGGCGCGTTCGAATCGCCCGCAGAACGGGCACATGTAGTCGGCGTAGACGGTGACGGTGGTGGCGGCGTCGTCCTTGCCGAAGCGAATGGCGCCGGCCGCGGTGGCACCCGCCGGGGCGACCACGGCACCGGTCGGCGGCGGCACCGCGGAACTGCTCGACTTGGCGTTGACCACCGCCCAGACCATCACCCCGACGATCACCGCGATCGCGGTGACGCCGGCGATCCAGGCGGTTCGGACGATGATCCGCGTCCGCTTCCGGGCGGCGGCCTCCTGCTGCTGCCGGCGGTGCAGTGCCTCACGGGCCTGGCCGCGTCCGGCGGGCGGAGTGTTCTTCTTCGACATGGTTGGTTCCTGATCCGGGCCGGACGGCCGGCCCCGCTGAGTGTTCGATCGGAGAGGGCGACGGATCGTCGCCGGGAGGCGCGGCACAGCGCGCCAGGGAACTCAGCCGGCCGGCAGGTCACGTCCTGGGACGGGCCCGATGGCCGGACTCAGGAAAGCGTCGGCGGTCCGCGGCGCGGATTGACCCGGCTCCAGCCGGGTCGGGTGGCGAGCACCGGGACGGGTGCCGGTGCGGGTTGCGGCCAGGCCGGCACGGTGACCCCGTCCAGCCAGGCCAGCGCCGCGGCCAGGACGCCGCGTCCGATGCCGACCAGACGGCGTGCGCCGGCCAGCAGGACGCCGGCGGCGAGCAGGGCGGCAGGCACCAGCACCAGGTGCACCAGCAGCGCGGCGGCCACCATCAGCGTCCAGTTCACCACCGGCGCGGGGGCGGTCACACAGTGCACGGCGCCGCTGCTGGGAACCAGGGTATAGAGCGGGTGGCCGGCGTCGAAGCAGGCCACCACCGCCACCTTGGGCAGCCGCGCGAGCAGCGGCAGCAACCCGGCCATGGCCAGTGCCGCCACGGCGACATACGGCCCCCAGCTCGGGAGCCGCAGCCGCTGCAGGATGCTCACGGCAACGACCCTACCAACCGCGACCTGCTCCGCCCTCCCAATCAGGCAGCTGGCTGCCAGGAGGGCGGCTACGTCGACCCGCGGACGTCCCGCGCGGGCGAACTTTGCGCTGGCAGCGGACGCCGACCGCCGGGGCCGGGGACGCGGCTAGGGTCTGTGCAGAGTCCTGTGTTGCCTGGTTGAGGAGAAGCAATGGAGATCAAGGTCGGCATCGTTCACGGCCCGCGCGAGATCGTGCTGGAGTCGGAGGACTCCGCCGCCGACGTGGAGGCCGCGTTCGGCAAGGCCGTCGCCGACGGCTCGGTGCTCACCCTGACCGACGATCGCGGGCGCAAGGTGCTCATCCCGGCGTCCCGGATCGCCTACCTGGAACTCGGCCAGGAAGCGGCCCGGCGGGTGGGCTTCGGCGCGGTCTGAGGCGTTGCACAGCCGGTGGGGCTAGACTGGCCGCCGAACGCACACCCGAGTGCGTCCCCACCGCCTGCGCGGCCGATGACGCCGCCGGCGTGGGTGTCATCCTTCCGGCCTGACGGCCGGTGCACGTAAGGCCACAACACTGAGCGACAACGCTTCCGAGGCGCCGGAGTCCGCGCCAGCCGAAACCACCTTCACCGACCTCGGTGTCATCCCGGAGATCGTCGAGGCCCTGAAGGCCGTCGGCATCGAGCATCCGTTCCCGATCCAGTCCCTCGCCATCCCGATCGCCGTCAACGGCACCGACATGATCGGCCAGGCCCGCACCGGCACCGGCAAGACGCTGGCGTTCGGGGTCAGCCTGCTGCAGCGCATCGTGGTGAAGACCGATCCGGGCTACGCCGAGCACTCCCCCAAGGGCAAGCCGCAGGCGCTGGTGATGTGCCCGACCCGCGAGCTCGCGCTGCAGGTCGCCGACGATCTCGAGGTCGCCTCCGCCGTCCGCAAGGCGCGGGTGCTGACCGTCTACGGCGGCGTCGGCTACGACACCCAGGTCGGCACGTTGACCAGCGGCGTCGATGTCGTCGTCGGCACCCCGGGACGCCTGCTCGACCTGGTCACCCGCCGGTCGCTCGATCTCTCCGCGGTCAAGGTGCTGGTGCTCGACGAGGCCGACGAGATGCTCGACATGGGCTTCCTGCCCGACGTGGAGCGGCTGATCTCGAAGACCCCGCCGACCCGGCAGACCATGCTGTTCAGCGCCACCATGCCCTCGGCCGTGGTCGGCCTGGCCCGGATGTACCTGAACCAGCCGGTCAACGTCCGCGCCGAGACCCAGGACGCCTCGGTCACCGTCCCCGAGGTCGATCAGTTCGTCTACCAGGCGCACGACCTGGACAAGCCCGAGGTGATCGGACGCCTGCTGCAGGCCGACGACTGCACCAAGACGATCATCTTCACCCGCACCAAGCGCTCCGCGCAGCGGCTCAGCGACGAACTCACCGACCGCGGGTTCAGCGTCGGCTCGCTGCACGGCGACCTGAACCAGGTGCTGCGCGAGAAGTCGCTGAAGCGCTTCCATGAGGGCAAGGTGGACGTCCTGGTGGCCACCGACGTAGCCGCCCGCGGCATCGACGTGACCGGCGTGTCGCACGTGGTCAACTACGAATGCCCCGACGACGACAAGACCTACGTGCACCGGATCGGCCGCACCGGCCGGGCCGGCGCAAAGGGTGTCGCGGTGACGCTGGTCGACTGGGCCGACCTGACCCGCTGGAAGGTGATCAACAAGACCCTCGACCTGGGCTTCCCCGATCCGGCGGAGACCTACTCGACGTCCCACCACCTGTTCACCGACCTGGGCATCGAGCCCGGCACCAAGGGCCGGATCGCGCCGCCCAAGGAGGCCGAGCCGCGCAAGCCCCGGGAGCCGCGGGAGCGCGGCCCCAAGGCCGAGCGGGTGGAGACCAGCGACGGACGGGTCCGGCGCCAGCGCCGCCGGCGGTCCACCGACAAGCCCGTCCAGCCGGAGACCACCGAGCCCAGCACCGTGGACGCCGCCTCCGATCCCGCCGGTGACAAGCCCCGGCGCCGCCGTCGTCGGCGCTCGTCCGGCAACAAGGCCGCCCAGCCGGCACCCGCGGAGTAACCCCCGCACCGAACCGCTCGAGAACCGTCCCCAACCGTTGGGGACGGTTCTCGCTGGTCGGGGACGGTTCTGGACGGTCACCGGGACGGCGCCCCGCGCTCCAGCGCCCGCATCCCCATCCGGTCGGACGCCGCGGCGTCCGGGATGCCGATCGCGCTGCAGTACAGCGGGATCTCCCGCTCGATGTCCATGCCGGCCAGGGTGGCCAGCTCGTCGTCGTAGAAGCCGCCGATGTTCACGCAACCCAGTCCCAGCGCGGTGGCGGCCAGGTTCAGGTTCTGCATCAGGTGGCCGGCCTCCAGCAGCGCGTAGCGGTAGCCGCGGTCGCGGTACTTGGGCAGGCTGCGTTCGCCGGCGAAGCTGATCACCGCCACCAGCGCGGCCTCGGCGACCCACGGCTGGCCCATGAACAGGTAGACCAGGAACGCCTCCGGCAGCCGGACGGCGCGCACCCGTTCCAGTCCGTGCCCGGCCGGCACGTAGTGGTGGACGCCGGGTTCCAATCCGTCGACGGCCCGGACCAGCAGGCTCAGCTCCAGCGGGTACAGCCCGCCCCCGGAGGGCACCGGCCGATCCTGCATCACCGGCCCGCTGCGCTGCTCCACCCCGTAGCCGGCGGCCAGCAACGTGCCCAGCACCGGCAGCGGCAGCGGATCCGGCCGGAAGCGGCGGCAGGACAGCCGCGCCCGGATCGCCTCGTCCAGTCCGATCTCGAGCCCCCCGGACGCCGGCAGCGGCGTCCAGGGCAGCCCACCGTCCTCCCGGCCGGGAACCACCGGCGGGGATTCCCCGGAGGCGGACGCGTTGAACAGCCAGCGGGCGGTGCCGCGATGGTAGGTCCAGGCGGTCGGAGTGTCGTCGGCGAAGCGGAAGTCACGCATGGTCAGGCCAACGGATGCGGGTCGGGATTGAGCTCGTCGGCGCGGGCCGGACGCGCCCGCAGCCCCCAGCGCTGCGGTGCGGTGAACAGCCGCGGGTGGCCCAGCCGGGCCTGGTCGGCGCCGAAGTGGATCGGCTGGAAGCCGGGCACGATGCCACGCACCACCCGGACGCCGAGGTCGGCCACGTCGGCCGGGGTGACGTCCACGATCAGCACGTCCCCGGCGACCGGGGCCAGGGACGCCACCAGGTCGTCCAGTCCCTGGCCTCGCACCGGCGGCGCCGCCCAGTCCCGCGCCGGCAGCGCCCGCAGATGCGCCATCCGCTCCGCGGCCACCGCCGGATCGGAGTAGAGCAGGTCGTGATCGTCCAGCTCGGTCACCAGCGACGGATCGGCGGCCAGCCGGGCCCGGTGCTCGCGAACCGCCGGATCCTGCAGCCGGGCCCGCAGCGCGGGCCGGACCTGGCCGACCTCCAGCACTGCCGAACGCGCCGCCGTCAACGGATCCTGGGACGCCCCCAGCCCCACCACGGCGGCCGGTTCGTCCTCGCTCCAGCCGACCGCCATCGCCACCGCCGCGGTGCCGTCGGTGGGCAGCAGGTGAATGTCGATCCGGACGCCGCGGCGCCGGTAGAGCTCGGCGATCGCGGCGGCGTCCGGGTCGGGCAGGGTGGTCGCGGCGTAGGGCTGGGTGACCAGTCGATGCGCCCAGGCGATACAGAAGGCGTCCCGCTCGATCACTTCCAAGATCGCCTGCTCGGCGGCGAACTCCACGGTGGGGCCGGCGGCGAATCCGTTCGACGTCGGCGCGAACAGCAGCTGGTGCCGGGGCCATCGGCTGCCGTGCAGAGTGACCGCCTGGAACGGCACCCAGACCTCGGCGCCGCTGACCAGGGACCGTGCCGGCGCCCAGTCCAGCGGCAGCTGGTCGTGGTAGCGGGCATGGCCGAGCCGTTCGGCGTCGGCATCGGTGAACAGCACCAACTCGCGCGGGTCGAGGCTCTCGCCGGGCAGCTCGCCGCGGGGGCACCAACTGCTGCGCTGCGGCGTCCAGGTCAGCGAGGCGTAGCGTTCCAGCGCCTCCCCGATCGCGCCGTCGCGCGCCCCCGTCGCCGTCATGCCCTTGCCGGAGCAGGTGACGAAGGCGTCCTCACCCTGGCCGAACAGCACATTGGCCAACTGGGCGCGGACGATCAACGGTTGCCGCGGCTCGGTGATCGGCTTCGGGACGACGTCCAGGTAACGGATCAGCCCGCACACCTGGCTGACCGCCCGGCTCGCGATCCGGTCGAAGTCGGTGCGCCGCCGCCCCGGCTCAGCGGATTCCGCCGGGCCGGCCGGCGGCCGGGCTTTTTTTCGGCAGGCCGGGCAGTCCGGACGGGGCAGCACCGGGTGCCGCTCGGTGCGGCCGCGCAGCTGGTCGAGCACCAGCACGGTGCCGGGCAGTTCGGTGCGCAGCGCCGAGGTGGCCAGCGCCAGCGTCTCGCGCACCACGATCGCCCAGGCCGCCTCCCGCAGGCCGGGCAGCAACGGCCGGCCCAGCTCGGTGCGGCTGCTGTCCAGCGACTCCTCCCGGGCCATCGCGACCTGGAAGTCGTCCGAACAGGCCAGCGCGCGCATCCGCCAGCACAGGTAGCAGGGCCCCTCACCGGGCAGCAGCAACGGCCCCAGGTAGCCGAACGAGCCCTCCAAGGCCACGAACAGGGCCGGCGTGCCGGCGTCCAGGCAGGCCCGGTTCACCCAGGACCGGACGGCCGTCCAGCCCGCCTCGACCGCGCAGATCACCAGATCGCGTCCGGCCACCAGACCCGGCAGCGCGTCCTGGGACGCCTCCGGGGGCGCGACGCCGTCGACCGCGCCGATCCCGGCGGCGGTCAGCTGCCCGGCCAGCGCCACCACGTCGGCGTCGGCGCCGATCACCAGCACCCGGACGCCGTCCAACCGCCGCGCGAACGCCTCCCGGGTGCCGGCGTCGGTGCTGAGCAGGTCCAACCAGCCGGGAACCGGGGACGGTCCGCTCTCGGTGATCATCCCCGCGTCGATCAGCCGATCGAGTAGCCGGGACACCTCCGCCGGCGGCAGATCGTCCAGCGCGGTGAGCAGCCCGGCCCGGTCGGGCCGGTCCCGCAGCGCGGGCAGCAGCCGCTCCCGGACCGCGCTCGCCACCCCGCCGTCCAACTTGAGCATGCCGGCCGGGCCGGCCAGGATCAGGTCAGCGCCCTCGGCGAAGACCTCCAGGCCGGCGGCCCTGGCCAGCCGCCGGTCCGGGGTTTCGGTGGTCACCTGCGATCAGCCGCCGAGCCCGCCGAAGCGCTGGACGCCGCCGCCCACTATCGGCCCGATGTTGCACGGCCCGCAGCTGCATTCGTAGATGCACGGCACGAAACAGCTGGTGCGGCACACCGCGCAGACGCCGCCGGTGCACAGCCGGGGCCGGAAGCAGTCGTTGATGCCGCAGTAGTCGCCGTAGTCGGCCGCGGCGGCGGAGACCTTCCGGAAGGCGGCCAGCTCCTCCTCGGTGAACTTCGGCGCGGCGCCGGCGGCGACCTGCTGCTCCAGGCTCTCCAGACGTCCCTTGAGTTCGTCGAACTCTTCCTGACTCGGCATGATGCTGCCTCCAATTCTGGCGGGACGCGCCGCCCGCCGGATCTCGGCCGGGCTCGGGCCCCTGCGACCAGGGTGCGCGCCGGCCGATTCCCCGGCAAGGTGTCAGAACTGCGTAGAGCCGCCGATTCGGAGCGTTCCGGTTGACCGCCCGGCCACGGCGCTACAGGATCGACGAAGGAACAGCACGCCGACGACGGGAGATACGACAGACATGCAACAGGTGAAGGGCGTCATCGCCCGCGGCAAGGGTGCACCGGTCGAACTGGTCACGGTGAACGTGCCCGACCCGGGTCCGGGCGAGGCCGTGGTGGCGATCCAGGCGTGCGGGGTGTGCCACACCGACCTGCACTACCGCGAGGGCGGCATCGGCGACGACTACCCGTACCTGCTCGGGCACGAGGCGGCCGGCGTCGTCGAGGCGGTCGGCCCCGAGGTGCACGACCTGGCCCCCGGCGACTTCGTGATCCTGAACTGGCGCGCGGTCTGCGGCTCCTGCCGGGCCTGCCTGCGCGGACGTCCGTGGTACTGCTTCGCCACCCACAACGCCAAGCAGAAGATGACCCTGACCGACGGCACCGAACTCTCCCCCGCGCTCGGCATCGGCGCCTTCATCGACAAGACCCTGGTCGCCGCCGGGCAGTGCACCAAGGTCGACCCGGCCGCCCGTCCCGCGGCCGCCGGGCTGCTCGGCTGCGGCGTGATGGCCGGGCTCGGCGCGGCGCTGAACACCGGCAACGTGACCCGCGGCGACAGCGTCGCCGTGATCGGCTGCGGCGGGGTCGGCGCGGCCGCCATCGCCGGAGCCCGGCTGGCCGGGGCGTCCCGGATCATCGCCGTGGATCTGGACGACCGCAAGCTGGAGACCGCCACCCGGCTGGGCGCCACCCACACCGTGAACAGCTCCGGCACCGACCCGGTGGCCGCCATCCAGGAGTTGACCGGAGGCTTCGGCGCCGACGTGGTGATCGACGCGGTGGGGCGTCCAGAGACCTGGAAGCAGGCCTTCTACGGACGCGACCTGGCCGGCACCGTGGTGCTGGTCGGCGTCCCCACCCCGGAGATGCAGCTGGAACTGCCGCTGCTCGACGTGTTCGGACGCGGCGGCGCGCTGAAGTCGTCCTGGTACGGCGACTGCCTGCCCAGCCGCGACTTCCCGATGCTGATCGACCTGTACCTGCAGGACCGGCTGCCGCTGGACGCCTTCGTCACCGAGGAGATCGGCGTGGACGGCGTCGAGGCGGCGTTCGAGAAGATGCACGGCGGGAACGTGCTGCGGTCGGTGGTGGTGTTCTGATGACGCTCCGGATCGACCACGCGGTCACCTCGGGCACCTTCTCGCTGGACGGCGAGACCTTCGACGTCGACAACAACGTCTGGGTGGTCGGCGACGACGACGAGTGCATCGTCATCGACGCCCCGCACGACGTGCTGGCGATCGTGAAGCTGATCGACGGACGCCGGGTCAAGGCCGTGGTCTGCACCCACGCCCACGACGACCACGTCCGCTACGCGCCGATGCTGGGCCGGGTCACCCAGGCGCCGGTGCTGCTGCACCCCGACGACCTGGTGCTGTGGAAGCTGACCCACGACATGCCGCCGGACGGGCCGCTGGCGCACGAGCAGACCATCGACATCGCCGGCGAGACGCTGCGGGTGCTGCACACCCCGGGCCACGCGCCGGGGGCGGTCTGCCTCTATGCGCCCTCGTTGGGCACGGTGTTCACCGGTGACACCCTGTTCCAGGGCGGTCCCGGCGCCACCGGGCGCAGCTACAGCGACGCCGACACCCTGGTCGCCTCGATCCGCGCCACGCTGTTCGCGCTGCCGGACGAGACGGTGGTCAAGACCGGACACGGCGCCGACACCACCATCGGCGCCGAGAAGGCCGCGCTCGGCGGGTGAGCGGGCCGCGGTGGGCGGTGACGACGAGACTGCCGCCGCCGGCCGCGGCCACCGATACCTGGCGGTAGCCCGCGCGCCGCAGCGCGGCGATGAACTGCCGCAGCCGAAGCGGGGGCGGAGTGGTGCGCGGTGGTGCGAATGCCGGGGCTGCGCCGGCGAGAGCGGCCACGGCCGGGTCGGCGCGGGCCGCCGTCCACCACTGCCGCCAGGGGCCGGGGCCGGGTCTGCCGCCCCGACGACGATGCCGCAGCACCGCCGGCGCGAACCGCTCGGCGGTGATCAGGACGCCGTACGGCGCCAGCACCCGGCGATGACCGCGCAGCAGCTCGGCCAGCTCTGCCGGCGCGAAGTAGTGGACGAAGGCGGACGACACGACGGCGTCGTAGGGGCCCAGCCCGGCACACTGCGCCTCGCCGGCCGGCGTCCCCAGGGTCGCGTGCAGGTAGCGCTCCCCGCCGGACGCCGCGCGCGCCAGCCCGATCAGCATCGGGTCCGCCTCGACGCCCACCACGGACGCTCCGGGGAACGCGGCGCCGAGCCGGGCGGTGAGCGTGCCGGGCCCGCAGCCGGCGTCCAGCACCCGGCAATCGGCCGGCGCGTGCGCCCGGACCCGGTCGATCACCAGCTGCCAGCGCCGGTCGTAGTCGGGGAAGTAGCGGCGATGCATGGCGTCCCAGTCCAGCCGGGCCCGCACGACGGCGTCCGCGGCGCTGGCCGGCATGCTCACCGATGCTCCGCCGGCGAGGTCGCCGCGACGTCCGGGCGACCCGGCTCGGGCAGCGCGGACAATCCGGGAATCCGGGAAAACAGCACGATCACCGCCGTTGCGAGAAAGCCGGCAACCGCCACCCACAACGCCGATCGCAGCCCGAGCAGGTCCCCCGCCAGGCCTCCGACCAGGGCCCCGGTGGTGCCGATCCCCCACGAGATGGTCCGCATCCCCGCGGTCATCCGGCCCATCATCTCCGGCGGCGTGACCGCCTGGCGCAGGCTGGTCCCGGCGACATTGCTGACCGCGAGCCCGGCCCGCATCAGGAACAGCCCGGCGACCACCAGCGCCGTGCCGCCCGGCGTGCCCGCCGCGACCGCCGGGATCAGCACCGGGCCGGCGTAGCCGATCAGCACAGCCCCGGCGAACACCCGGCCGAACCGGAACCGGTGCAGCAGCGTGCCCGCGCAGGCCGCGCCGGCCAGCCCGCCGAGGGCACCCAGCGCGATCACCAGGCCGACCACACCCGGCGTGAGGCCGAGCTGCTGGACCAGATAGAGAATCAGCAGCGCCTCGACGAACATGTAGCAGAAGTTGTAGGCGGCGCCGGTCACGGTCAGCAGTCGCAGGAAGGGCTCCCGGGCGATGAAGGCGAGGCCGCCGGCTATCTCGCCGGCGATCCGCCGTTCGGCCGTCGCCCGGGGTTGCTCGCGGCTCCTGATCGACAGCAGGGAGGCCACCGACAGCAGGTAGGTCAGCCCGTTGGCCAGCAGCGCGAACGGGGCGGTCAGCCATTGGGTCAGCGCACCACCCAGCCCCGGCCCGGCGAACTCGGCCGCCGAGGCGCTGGCGGAGACCCGGCCGTTGGCCCGGATCAGGTCGTCACGCGCCACGATGTCGGGAACGTAGGCCAGCCAGCAGACCTCGAACAGCACCGTGCACACCCCGATGGCCAGCACGATCGCGGCCAGCACGGGCAGGCTGAGCAGGCCGGTGGCGACCAGCCCCGGCACCAGCATCACCAGCGGCGCACGAATCAGGTTGGCGGCGATCATCAGCGGACGCCGGGGGTGCCGGTCGGCGAGCGCCCCGAACGGAAGCGCGACGACCAGGAACGGCAAGAATGCCAGGGCCCGCAGCACGCCCATCTCGGTGGCGCTCACGTTCAACACCAGCAGCGCGGTCAGCGGCAGCGCGAGCCCGCTGATCTGGGTGCCGAACAGCGACACGGTCTCACCGGCCCAGAACCGGGCGAAGTCCGGGTTGCGGCGGAACAAGCCGATGGGACGCACGCGGAAACCTCCTCTGCGCGGCCGTTCGATCCGAGCGGCCGTCCGATATGACACGCGGAGCGAGCCTATGTGAGAATGACTATCATGTTCAATCTCTCGCCACGAACGACCGCTCGCCGCGCCCGGGTCCCGGCGGCCGCCGCCCTGGCGGTGGCCGCGTTGCTGGTGGGCTGCAGCCAGCCGTCGGTCGCGCCGACCGCCCAGACCAGCCCGTCCTCCGCCGCCGCGGACCGTCCGCTCACCGATCGCAACCCGCAGCCCCGCGAGGCGCTGCGCGAGGGCGGCGACCTGCGCATTCCGATCGACGCGCTGCCCGGCAACTTCAACCCGCTGCAGATCGACGGTGCCCGGTCGGTGACCTACCAGTTCGCGGACGCGATCCTGCCGACCGCCTTCAAGGACCAGCCGGACGGTGGCTCGACACCGCATCCCGCCTACTTCACCGCCATCGAGGTGATCTCCGACTCCCCGCAGGTGGTGCGCTACCGGATCAACCCCAAGGCGACCTGGAGCAACGGACGCACCCTGGACTGGCGCGACCTGCGCGACCAGTGGCGGGCACTCAACGGCACCGATGCCCGCTACCAGGTCAGCAACACCGTCGGCTACGCGAACGTGGCGAAGGTCGAGCGCGGAGCCGACGACCAGGAGGCGTTGCTCACCTATCGCTCCCCGTTCGCCGACTGGAAGGCGCTCTTCCGCCCCCTGGCGCCGCACGAGCTGACCTCGACTCCGGAGCATTTCAACACCGCGTGGAAGGACGGGCCGCTGATCACGTCCGGGCCGTTCGAGGTGGAGCGGGTCGACCTGACCGCCAAGACGTTCACCGTGAAGCGGTCCGCGCGCTGGTGGCAGCAGCAGCCCAAGCTCGACCGGGTGGTCTTCCGCACCCTCGACTCGGCCGCCCGGGCCGACGAACTGGCCAACGGCGGGCTGGACTGGACGCCGGTCAACGCCGACGTCGACCTGTTCAAGCGGACCTCGGCGATGACCGGGGTGCAGATCCGGGCGGCGAGCGAACGACTCGCCGGTCAGCTCACCTTCAACGGCGCCGACGGCGCGTTGCTGAGCGATCCGGCGCTGCGCCGCGCGATCAGCCAGGCGATCAACCCGCAACAGGTCACCGACGTGGTGGTCGGGCCGATCACGCCGGGCGCGCGGGCGGTCGGGCATCACGTCGTGCCGCCCAGCCACGCCGACTACCGCGACAACAGCGCGGAGCTGCCCTACGATCCCGCCGCGGCCGGCAAGACCCTGGACGAGCAGGGCTGGACCCGCACCGGAACCGACCTGCGGCGCAAGGGCGGCACCGAGCTGACGCTGCGGATGGTCGCCCAGCAGACCCCGGCCGGGGAGACCACCGCCTCGCTGATCGCGGAGCAGTTGAAGCAGGTCGGCGTCGGCACCCGGGTGCAGATCGTTCCGATCGATCGTTTCGCCTCCGACTATCTGCGGGCCGGCCAATTCGACCTGATCACCTTCGAGTGGACGAAGTCGCCCTACCCGGTCTCGCACGACCGGTCGGTCTTCCAGACGCCGAAGGGTGACGTGATCGGCAACAACTTCGGCCGGGTGGCGGTGCCGCAGATCGAGAAGCTCTACGACCGCGCGGTGGCCGAGCTCGATCCGGCCAAGGCCAGCGACCTGGTGCAGCAGATCGATCGGGAGGCCTGGCGCAGCGCCCACCATCTCCCCCTCTACCCGGGTACCGGGGCTTACGCCGTTCACACGGACCTGGCCAACTTCGGGGCACGGGGCCTGGGGGCCTGGGACTTCGCCGAGGCCGGCTTCGTGAAGTGAGATCGATGCTCGGAAGGATCGTCGGACGGGCCTGGCTGTGTCTGCTGGCCACCTCGCTGGTCTATCTGCTGGCCGGCCTGTCCTTCGATCCGCTCGCCGAGTTGCGCCAGGTGCACCCGCCGGTGCCCCCCGAGGTGCTGGCGGCCCGGGCCGAGCAGTTGGGCCTCGGCCTGCCGCTGCCGCTGCGGCTGCTGCACTGGTGGCAGGTGGTGGCGTCCGGCGACCTCGGCATCACCGTGGACGGGCAGCCGGTGAACGACGAACTCGGACGCCGGCTGGGCACCACGCTGCGGCTCTTCCTGCCCGGCGGGGTCCTGGCCGTGCTGGTCGGGGTCGGGCTGGGCGTCTGGTCGGCGGCCCGCAACCGCAGCGTCGGCGACGCCGCCCTGACCGGATTCTCGCTGCTGCTGCTGGCGTTGCCGGTGTTCGTCCTGGGCACCCTGCTGAAGATTCTCTGGCTGCCGGTGAACCAGGCCGCCGGCGTCCAGCTGCTGCCGTTCTCCGGCGAGTCGACGCCGGGCGCGGCGCTGACCGGTTGGCCGGCGTTCCTGGATCAGGCCCGGCACCTGGTGCTGCCGACGGTGGCCATCATGCTGCCGCAGCTGGCCTTCTACAGCCGCTACCAGCGCGCCGCGATGCTGGACGTGCTGGACAGCGAGTTCCTGCGCACCGCGCGGGCCAAGGGCCACACCCGGTGGGGCGCCATCGGCCGGCACGGCGTCCGGATGGCGCTGATCCCGATGACCGCCCTGATCGCCTTCAGCTTCGGCCTGCACCTGACCGGCGGCGTCTTCACCGAGCGGATCTTCGGCTGGCACGGGCTGGGCGACTGGCTGCTGCTCGGCATCGCCGCCCAGGACGCCAACGTGGTCGCGGCCTCGGCGCTGCTGCTGTCGGCGATGGTGGCGGTGGCCGGAGCCGCCGCCGACCTGCTGCTCGTCGCGCTGGACCCGCGGACCAGGCGGCTGCGATGAACCGTCCCAGCGCCGCGAGCCTGCTGATCGGCACCGGCACCGTGGTGCTCACCCTGCTGGCGGGCATCGCCCTGCTCGGTCCCGCGCTGATCGACGCCGACCAGGCCGGACAGCGACTGGACCGGATCCACCGCCCGCCCAGCGCCGCCAACCCGCTGGGCACGGCCCGGCTTGGCGAGGACGTGTTGCTGCTGTGCCTGCAGGGGCTGCAGAAGTCGCTGCTGATCGGCTGCGTCGCCGCCGTGGTGACCACGGCGCTGGCGGCCCTGGTCGGCACCGTCGCGGGCTATCTCGGCGGCCTCCTCGACCGGCTGCTGATGACCGTGGTCGACGTCCTGTTGGTGCTGCCGCCGGTGCTGCTGCTGGCGGTGGTGCTCGGGCCGGCCGAGCAGATCAACTGGTTGATCATGGTGGCGGTGCTGGCGTTGCAGGGCTGGATGCTCACCGGGCGGGTGGTCCGCGCCCGGACGTTGAGCCTGCGCACCGCGGACGTCGTCCGTTCCGCCGAGTACGGCGGCGCGTCGGCGGCCCAGATCATCCGCTGGCATCTGCTGCCGCAGATGCTGCCGCTGCTCACCATCGACCTGGTGCTGAACGTCTCGGGCGCCGTGCTGTCCGAGGCCGGGCTCAGCTACTTCGGCTTCGGCATCCTGCCCCCCGAGGTGTCGCTGGGCACCCTGATCGCCACCGGGACGGCCTCGGCGCTCACCTACCCCTGGGTCTTCCTGGCACCGGTGGGCTGCCTGATGGCACTGGTCCTCGGCACCGCGGTGCTGGGTGAGGGGCTGCGGCTGCGCACCGAAGGAGCGGCCACCGCATGAGCACCGAGGCATTGCTGAACCTGTCCGGCCTCAGCGTCAGCTATCCCACCGGCAGCGGCGCCGCGGTGCGGGCGCTGACCGGCCTCGACCTGCGGTTGGACGCGGGCGAACGGCTGGGGCTGGTCGGACCCTCCGGCTCGGGCAAGTCCGCCGCCGGGCTGGCCGTCATGGGCCTGCTGCCGGACCGGGCCCGGGCCGCCGGATCGGTCCGTTTCGCCGGCGAGGAATTGCTCGGCGGCTCCGACCGCCGGCTCTCCCGGCTGCGCGGCCGGCGGCTGGCCTGGATGGGCCAGGACGCCCTGGCGGCCTTCACCCCGGTGTACCGGATCGGCGTCCAGATCGCCGAGGCGCTCCGGCTGCACCGGCCGGAGCTGACCGGGCCGGCCGCCCAGCGGTTGGCCGTCGAGCGGCTGGCCGAGGTGGGCCTGGACGATCCGGGACGCGTCGCGCGGGCCCTGCCCGACGAGCTGTCCGGCGGCATGCGGCAGCGGGCCGCGCTCGCCATGGCGCTGGCCAACGGCCCCGCGCTGCTGATCGCCGACGAGCCCACCAGCGCGCTGGACTCCATCCGTCAGGCCGAGATCGTCCAACTGATCCGGGAGCGCTGCCGAGAGCACCGGATCGCGCTGCTCTTCATCAGCCACGAACTGCGCATCGTCGCCGAACTCTGTGACCGGATCGCGGTGCTCGACGCCGGCCGGCTGGTCGAGACCGGCCCCACCGCCACGCTGCTGGAGCGCCCGGCCAGCCCCACCCTGCGCGGCCTGCTGGCCGCCCGCGCACCGCGCCGGCTGCGATCCCGTCCAGCGCGGGACGACTCCCCGGCCGAGCCGCGGCCGATCCTGCGGGTGCGCGGACTGGTCCGCCACTTCGAAGCCCGCGGGACGGCCGGACGGACCCTGGTGAAGGCGGTCGACCGGGTCAGTCTCGAGGTGGGCGTCGGACAGGCGCTGGCCCTGGTCGGCGAGTCCGGCAGCGGCAAGAGCACGGTGATCCACGAGATCGCCGCGCTGCGCCGGCCGGCGTCCGGGCAGATCGAGGTCGCCGGGCGACAGATCGGCGATCTCGGACGCGCCGAGACCCGGGCGCTGCGCCGTGCCATGCAGGTCGTGCTGCAGGATCCCGGCTCGTCGCTGAACCCGCGGCTGACCGTGGCCCAGATCGTCGCCGAGCCGCTGCGCGTCCACCGGGCCACACACACCGAGCGGGTCGCCCGGGTGCGCGAGGTGCTGGCCGCGGTGGAATTGCCGGTGGGCTATCTCGACCGCCGTCCCGGGCAGCTCTCCGGCGGCCAGCGGCAGCGGGTGGCCATCGCCCGGGCGCTCTCGGTGGCGCCCCGGCTGCTGCTGCTCGACGAGCCCGTCTCGGCACTGGACGCCCAGCTGCGGGTCGACATGATGGAGTTGCTGGACCGGTTGCGCCGCGAGCTCGGCCTGGCCTACCTGATGACCGCCCACGATCTGCCGCTGGCGCTGGCCTTCACCGACCGGGCCGCGGTGATGTCGCAGGGACGGATCGTCGACAGCGGCTCGCCGGCCGAGCTGATGGCTTCCGAGCACGCCTACACCCGGCGGTTGCTGGCCGCCGGGCTGGCCGAGGCTCAGCCGGCCAGCCGGTAGAAGCCGTGGCCGTCGAGGTAGTTGACGGCCCGCAGATCCGCCCCGAGCACCTCGGGGTCCTCGTGCACCAGACCGATCATCAGCGGTTCGGTGGCATCGTCCACCGTCTTGGGCAGGTCTTCGCCCGGCTGCACGCCGATGTGCACCCGGTGGAAGCTGGCCAGTTCGCGGACCTGGTCGAGCAGCGGGTACTCCACCAGCCGGCCGGCCGACGGCGCGGTCAGGAAGGCCATCGCGGCATGACCGCGGGACCGGTGCCGGCCACGCTCCCGAAGGAAGCCCTCCGGGTCGAGGTAGGCGGCGATGGTCCGGGTCAGCTGGTTCGCGGCACCGATCTGCTCGGCGTAGTAGGCGGCACCGGCCCCACACATCCGGGCCCCCAGCTCGACCAGCCGCGGGCCGTCCGCGGTGACCACCACTTCGGCGTGCGTCGGGCCGTAGCCGATGCCCAGCGCGTCCAGCACCGCGAAGACGTAGTCGACCAGCGGGCCGTCCTGGGTGGCCGGCATGGAACAGGCGGCGCAGTGCCGGTCCACCACCCCGTTCACCGACATCTTGGCGTAGCGCCAGATGTCGGTGACTTCGTGCAGGCCGCGGGAGCTGACCGTGTTCACCGCGAACTCGGGTCCGGACAGGTAGTCCTGGACCAGGGCCGCGTCGTTGGCCAGGCCGAAGATGTTCCGGCGTCCGACGATCGCCCGGTAGGCGGCGACGGCCTGTTCCGGCGTCCGGCACACCGTCACGCCGTCGTTTCCGGCGCTTCGGATCGGCTTCACCACCACCCGGCCGGGACGGCTCCGGCACCAGGCCAGCAGCGCGTCCTCGTCGGTCACCGCCAGTTGCTCGACCACCGGCAGCCCCGCGGCCCGGACCGCCGCCTGCTGGGCCGCCTTGTCCCGCCGGGCCGCGCTCAGCGCGGTTCCGTTGCCGGGCAGGCCGAGCGCCTCGGCGAGCGCGTCGGCCAGCTCGACGCCGGTCTCGCTGGCTGGCAACACATAGTCGACGCCCAGTTCGGCGAGGCGTCCGCTGGACCGGGCCAGGTCGCCGTCGTGGACGATGTTGGCCGCGAAGAGGCCCAATTCGGGCAGCCGCCGGTACACGGTCGGCACCTCCGGCGTACTCTGCACCCGGACCAGGGTGGCACCGGCCGCGGCGAAGGCCTCGGCGATGCTGAAGGACATCGGGTAGACGTCGACCAGGGCGACGGTGGGGGTCATGCGGGTCTCCTTCTGATAACGCGGCGGTTCAGGCTTGGGCGACGATGTCGAGCAGCCGGTGGATCTCCTCCGGCGAGGTGTAGGCGTGCACGCTGACCCGGATCGCGTGGTCCTGGCTGTCCCGGCCGGCCTGGCAGTGCGCGTCGTACCGGGTCAGCAGGCCGGCGGCGGCGAGCGCGAACCCGAGGTCGTCGGAGCGCACCCGGCGATGCCGGAAGGTGACCAGGGATTCCCGGCGCTGCACCGTGGAACTGGCCGCCAGGCTGTCCTGACAACCCAGCACGGTCACCTCCGGGATCCGCGCCAGCCCGTCGGTGAGCAGCGCGCACAGGCCGGTGCACCAGCGCTGAATGGCTGTCACGCCGACCTCGGCGAGCCACTCCGCGGCAGCCGTCAGGCTGATCGCGCCGACCGTGTTCGGAGTCCCCGGCCAGCCGCTGAGGGCGAACCGCGGACCGCGCCGGTTGCCGGCCCAGACCGCCCCGGTGCCGGGCAGCGCCATCATCTTGTGACCGGAGAAGACGACGAAGTCCACGTCCAGGTCGTCGACCAGGACCGGCCGGTGACCGACGCTCTGCGCGGCGTCCAGGCAGATCGGGACGCCGGGGCCGACCGCGGCCCGGATCCGCTGGACGTTCAGGTCGGCGCCGTAGACGTGGTGCACGCCGGTGGCCGCGACGAACCGGGTGGACGGCCCGAACACCGCCGGAAAGTCGCGATGGGCATAGTCCCCGGAGGCGGCGTCGACGGGCAGCGGAACCACCTCGATCCGGACGCCGAAGGCCGCCAGGTCAGCGGCCAGGTCGAGCCATGGCCGCAGATTGGCCAGGTGGTCGCCGAACGGAACCACGATGCGATCGCCGTCCCGCAGCGTGGGCCTGAGCCAGTCGGCCACCCGGCGCAGGCCCTCGCTGGCGCCGGAGACCAGCTCGACCGAGGAACTGGTGCCGGAGTCGCCGAGCATCGCGCGGACCGCCCCCTTGGCCTCCTTGATCGCCGCCGTGGTGATGTTGGCCCACGGGTAGGCGCCCCGCCCCGCGTTGGCGTTCGCCGTCGTCAGGTAGGTCGTCACTCGGTCGAGCACGGCCTGCGGCTTCTGCGCGGTGGCGGCGCTGTCCAGGTAGCCGATGCCGGGGTTCGCGGTCAGGATCGGGAACTGCGCCCGCACCCGGCGGTGCCAGTCGGACAGCTCGGTGAGGGCGTCCAGGGCGCCCGAGACGGTGGTGGTCATGCGCTCACCAGCCGCTGTCCGGCGTCCCGCCAGGCCACCACGCCGCCCGCCAGGCTGCGGGCGTCGCGATGGCCGAGGCGTTTCAGCAGGGCGGCGTAGCGCAGCGACTGCTCACCGACCGGGCAGACCAGCAACACCGGCTGCTGCGGGCTGACCGGGATGCCGTCCTGGGCGAGTTCGCCGAACACCTCGTCGACGATGTTGATCGAGCCGGCCAGGTGCAGCGCCCGGAACGCGAAGGAGCCGCGCAGGTCGATCACCACCGGACGCTCCCGCTCGATCCACTCGGCCGCCTCGGCGACCGACAGCGAGCGGACCTGCGCCACCTCGTCCTCGCTGACGGTGCGGACGTCGTTGGCTCGCGCCGGACGTTGCAGCAGTTCCGGACGCCGCTGCCGGACGTAGCTCATGTAGCTCTCCACCCGGTCGCAGACGATGAAGACCGCCGTCTTCCGCTCGCCGGGAGCGACCTCGACCTCGCCCAGCGCCCGGACGGCGGCGAAGTAGGCGGCGCCGGCCGTGGGGCCGCCCAGGATCCCGCAGCGGCGGTTCAGCACCAACATCCCGTCGATCGCCTGCTGCGAGGTGACCGAGTCGATGCGGTCGAAGGTGTCGGGGTCGAACAGGCCCACCTCGGTGAGCTCGTCCGCCGTGCGGATTCCGGGGATGAAGTCGGACCGGTCGGCGACCACGCCCCACACCCCCACCGCGCCGCGGGCCCGCAACGCCCGGGCCACCCCGGTGGAGGAGCCGGCGGTGCCCACACAGGCGATGAAGTAGTCGGGCACCCGGCCGTCCAGGTCGGCGACGATCTCGGGCCCGGTGGCGTCCTGGTGGGCCTGCCGGTTCAACGGGTTGAAGTACTGGTCGGTGTGCAGGAACTCCGACCGCTCCTCGGTGAGCCGGCGGTACATCCGGGTCAGCGGCTCCTCGGTGTCGGTGGGGTCGAGGCACTCGGTCTGGCCGGGCAGCTCCTCGATCTGGGCGCCGAGGAGCAGCAGCAGGTCCTTGATCTCGGGGACCTTCATCCGGTTGGTGACGCTGCGGAACGGCAGCCCGTGCATTCCGGCGATCACCGCCAGCGCCTTGGCGGTGTTGCCGCTGGACAGCTCGACCACCGCCGCGGCGTCCCGGCGAGCGTCGTCCAGCCGTTCCCGGGCCATGTTCCAGGCGGCCCGGTCCTTGACCGAGCCGAACGGGTTGAGCATCTCCAGCTTGGCGTACAGGTCGATGCCGACCAGGCCGTGGACCTCCGGTGGGATCGCGACCAGCGGCGTCCCGCCGATGGCGTCCGTGATGGACTCGTATCTCATTGTTCTTCTCCTTCGGTGGGCCAGTAGTCGGCGTCCAGGCACCACCGCCAGCCGGATCCGGCGGCTCGCACCGCCACCGTGGCGGCGCGATGCTGCATCAGGGCGTCGGTGGCCGCGAAGTCCATGAAGTAGCCGCCGGTGTTGGCGAAGGCCAGCAGGTCGCCGGGTCGGGGTGGCGCCGGAAGGTGCACGGCGCGCCGGGTAATCAGGTCGTTCTCCAGGCACAGATTGCCCAGCAGGTAGGCGCTCACCGGCTGCCCGGTCCGGACCCCTCCGGCGGGCAGCAGCAGCGGGTCGACCAGCACGCCGTGTTCTTCGGCGCTCACGTCGTGGCGGTTGGCGTCGAGCCCCACCAGCAGGCTGCCGTCGGGACCGTCGCGAACCTCCCGGACCGAGACCAGGGTCAGCCCGACCTGGTCGAGCAGCGCCCGTCCGGGCTCGACGTGCAGTTCGACGAGGCTCTCCAGCAGCACCGTCGACAGCGGTCGGCGCAGCCGCGGCCCGTGGTGCTCCAGCAGCGCCTCCAGGTAGGCCGGACCGGCCTTGTCACGGTGGCTGGGATAGACGCCCAGGGTGCCCCGGACAGCCCCGCGCTCGGCCTTCAGCCCGTAGCCGTAGCCGGCCCAGGTGATCGGGGTGCGCCGTCCCAGGACGCTGTCGTTGAGTGCCCGGGCATAGCTGTGCCACTGCTCGGGCTGGTCCAGGTAGGCGACGCCGAAGCCGCCTCCGATGTCGATCGCCGCCGGGGCGTGTCCTCGGGCCTGGCATTGCGCCATCGCCAGCAGGCATCCTTCGACGGCGAGCGCCTTCTCCTCCAGTCCGGTGGTGTCCAGGTGGAACGCCAGGCCGTGCAGCACCAGTTCCCGGCGATACCGGTCCAGGCTCTCCAGCGCGCCGTCCAACTGATCCACCGGGACTCCGAACCGGCTCGGCCGGGACAGTACGGCGACCCCCACCGGGGCGAACCCGGACAGCCGGATCATCACCCGGACGGGCGGCAGCCGATGCCGCCGGATCAGCGTCCCGAGCCGTTCCAACTCGTCCACGCTGTCCGCGTTCACGACGGCCCCCACGGCGCCGCTCAGCCACAGGAAGTCCTCGCCCTTCGGCCCGGTCGCCATGATCCGGGCACCCGGAACGCCGGCGCCGAGCGCATGCTGCAGTTCACCCACGGACGCCACGTCCACGCCGAACCCGGTGGCCGCAATCCGTCGCACCAGCGCCGTCGACCGGTTCGCCTTGTGCGCGAAGTACAGCGCGCCGCGCAGCCGCAGCCATCGATGCACCGCCGCGAACGCCTCCGCGTTGCGAACCAGCTGATCGGGCATCACCAGGTTCAGCGGAGAGCCCAGGCCCCCGACCAGCGCGGCCGGGAGCTCCCGGTCGGCCAGGAAGTCGCGCCAGGCTGAACTCAGCCGCGGAGCCAGCGGCGGGACGGTCGACGAGGGTGGAGAGGTCGGCACGCCCGCAGACTACTGGTATTGATAGTCATTATCAACTAGCTGAGAGGGTTGGCTCGTCGGGCCCGCAGACAGCGATGCGGGCTCCCCCCCCGGCTGGGAGCCCGCATCGGGTGCGACGGCCGCTACTTCTTGACCGCGCCGGTGCTCTTGGACGCCTTGGCCACGCTCAAGTACCCGGACTTGCTACCGGTCACCATCACCTTGACCTTGGCACCCTTGTCCTTACCGGTCAGCTTGTAACTCGACTTCGTCGCACCGGCAATCTTGCTGCTCCCCCGATACCACTGATAGCTCAGCTTCACACCGGACGGCTTCCACGTCCCCGGCTTCGCCTTCAACGTCTTGCCCACCTTCGCGGTGCCGGAGATCTTCGGCGTCGGCGTCGCGGTGAACTGCTTCAGGGTGGCGACCGAGACGGTCCAGTTGGCGTCCGCCGCGGCGACGTACGGATGGATCCAGTACGCGCCGGTCTTCGCCACCTTGAACGAGGCGCTGCCGGTGCCGTCGACCTCGGTGCTCTCGACCAGCAGGTGACCGTCGCCGTTCGCGCCGTACAGCACCAGGCCGAAACCGAGCTTGATCATCCCTTCGGGGTACACGTTGCCGGTGAATCGGCTGGTCAGCCGGTAGGCGCCCGCCTTCAGCTGGTAGAGCGCGGACGAGTTCAGGCCCTCGCCGGACACCGTCGCCGGCATGCCGGGCAGGCCGGTGGTGCCGACCTTCTCCAGGGTCAGCGTCCAGGGCGCGTCAGCGGAGGCCTCGCCGACCTGGAACACCAGTTCGGTCCGGGTGAACAACTGCACCAGCTTGCGGGTCGAACTCTCGGCCCGGACATCCACGGCCAGCAGTTCCAGCACCGACGGGGACTCATCGTCGTCGGTGCTGGCCAGCAGGGCGCCGAACAGTGTCGGCGCGGCGGCGTTCCGGTTGCCCGTGTAGGTCAGCGTGACCTGGTAGATCCCGGTGCCCAGCACGATCGAGGCCGAGCCCCGCCCGGTGCCCTTCAGCTCGTGTGCCGCGGCGTGCGCCGGAGTGGCCGCCGCCACGCCGATGGTGGACAGTGCCAGCACCAGCAGCCCCAGCAACAGGCTGCGCAACGGTGCGGTTTTCGGGCGTGCAGGACGCAACCCAACAGTCATGATGTGATTCCCCCGAGATTTTTCTCGCCTGCGGCACGGCTTGCCGCAGAACTAGTGCACCGCCTGGTGCAGGGCGAACCATACGGGAGACAGCTGAAAGAACCTTGGGGATCGGGTGAAAGCGGGCTGAGCCCGCTCAGCGCAGGATCAGCCGCTCAGTACACCATGCCCATGGCCTGGCGCACCTCGGCCAGGGTGGCGTCACCGATCGCGTTGGCCCGGGCATTGCCCTCCCGCAGCACGGTGAGCAGATGGCCCGGGTCGGCGACCAGTTCGGCACGCCGGGCCCGGATCGGAGCGAAGTAGGAGTTCACCGCCTCGGTCACCACCCGCTTCAGGCCGCCACCGCCGCCGTCGCCGATCTCCTCGGCGATCACCACCGGGTCGCCGCCCGTGCACAGCGCCGCCAGCATCAGCAGATTGGACACCTCCGGCCGGTTCACCGGGTCGTAGCTGATGTGCCGGTCGGAGTCGGTGACCGCCTTCTTGATCAGCCGGGCGGTGGTGTCGGCGTCCATGCCGATCTCGATCACGTTGCCCTTGGTCTTGCTCATCTTGGTGCCGTCCAGGCCGAGCACGGTGGGCGCCTTGGACAGCAGCGCCTCGGCCTGCGGGAACACCGGCTCGGCCGGGTTGGCGCGTCCGTAGCGTTCGTCGAAGCGGCGGGCCACCACCCGGGTCTGCTCCAGGTGCGGCAGCTGGTCCTTGCCCACCGGCACCAGGTTCGCCTTGCAGAACAGGATGTCGGCGGCCTGGTGCACCGGGTAGGTGAGCAGCAGGCCGGACATCGGACGGTCGCCGGTGGCCTCCAGCTCGGCCTTCACGGTCGGGTTGCGGCGCAGCTCGGCGTCGGTGACCAGGGACAGGAAGGGCAGCAGCAGCTGGTTCAGCGCCGGCACCGCCGAGTGCGCGTAGATGGTGCTGCGGGCCGGGTCGATGCCGATCGCCAGGTAGTCGGCGACCATCCCGAGGGCGCGTTCCCGGATCGGCCCGGTGCCGTCCCGGTCGGTGATCACCTGGTAGTCGGCGATCAGGATGATGGTCTCCACCCCGGCGTCCTGCAGCCGGACGCGGTTGGCCAGCGAGCCGAAGTAGTGCCCGATGTGCAGCGCCCCGGTGGGCCGGTCGCCGGTCATGATCCGGAACTTGGACGGGTCGGCGGCGATCTCGCGTTCGATCGCGGCGCTGCGGGCCTCGGTGCGGCGCAGCGAGGCATCGGAGGTGGACGCGGCGAGTTCGTCGCCGGCGTCGTCGAGCAGGGCGTCAGTCATCGTCAATCACTCGTTCGTTCGTCGTCCGGACATGCAAAAGGCCGTCACAGCGTGACGGCCCAGGGTCTGTCGTTCGAGCCGTCAGCGGCGGCGCCAGTCAGCGGTTCGAAGCACAGACCAGACCCTATCACCGCCACACCTCCCGCTCCCCCTCCTTGCGCTCGCCTAACTATTTGGGGCTCGCTGAGTTCAGCGAGCCCCAAATAGTTAGGCGAGCG
>NZ_JASGDE010000022.1:0-65319 GCF_047607385.1 Micropruina sp. | reverse complement strand
CCAGGAAGCGCGAGCGGCGGTCCTCGATCTCGGCCTCGACCGGCGCGGCGATGCTCAGGTACTCCTCGATCACAGCCAGCACCCTGCCACGGATCAGGCCTGGGCCGCCGCCCGCCCGATCAGCGCGCCGAGAAAGGCCTCGTCGGCCTCGGTCAGTTCGGTGACCGCGAAGCTGGTCGCCCAGACGTTGCCGTCGTCGAGCAGGGCGCCGTCGTTGAAGCCGAAGGTGCCGTAGCGGGCCTTGAATTTGCTGGCCGGCTGGAAGAAGCAGATCACCTGCCCGTCGCGGGCGTAGGCCGGCATGCCGTACCAGGTCTTGGCGGACAGGCCCGGAGCGTGCGCGGCCACCAGGGCGTGGATCTTCTCGGCGATCGCACGGTCGGCGTCCGGCAATTCGGCGATCTTGTCCAGGCAGGCCTGCGCTTCGAGTTCCTTCTTGCCGTCGCGACGCTTGGCGGCACGCAGCTCGGCGGCGTGCTCCTTCATCGCGGCGCGTTCCTCAGGCGTGAACCCGTCGCTGCTGTTGGTCGTGCGAGCCATGAGCGATCGTCTCCTCTGGTCGGTCGAGTGGGTGAATGGCGGTGAGGCGGACGCCCGGGCGCTCGGCGTCCCGGGTGATCCGCCGCGCTCGGGATTGGTCCGCGAACGCCCTGGCCACCCAGGGCGGCAGGCACATCGGTCAGCCCCGGGCGAGATCGGTCTTGAACCGGACCATGTTGCCGTCGGGGTCGCGGAAGGCGCAGTCCCGGACGCCGTAGAACTGGTCGGTCGGCTCCTGCAGCACCTCGGCGCCGGAGCCGCGCACCGCCTCGAACAGGGCGTCCACGTCGTCGCAGTCGAAGATCAGCGCGCTGACCAGGCCCTTGGCGAGCAGGTCGAGCATCGCCGCCTGGTCGGCGGCGGTCATCGGCAGTCCGCCCGAACCGATGGTGCTCAGGGTGATCTCCAGTTCGGGCTGGGTGGGCGTGCCGAGGGTGAGCCAGCGGAAGTCGCCGTTGGTGATGTCGGTGCGCACGGACAGGCCGAGCGCGTCGCGATAGAACGCCAGCGAGGCGTCCGGGTCGGTGATGTAGACGAAGGCGTTCGCCAGGGTGAGTGCGGGAGCTGTTGTCATGTCCTCGACGCTAGCCGGACGCCCCCGGCCGCGACTTCTCGAAAACTGATCAGTTCCGGCTCGGCCGGGTGACCTGCTTCACGATGCAGCTCGGAATGCCGCGCAATTCGTCGTGGGAACGGTTGCGGTAGGCGCTGGGGGTCTCCCCGACCAGCTCGGTGAACCGGCTGCTGAACGATCCCAGCGAGGTACAGCCGACCTCCATGCAGACGTCGGTGACCGACTTGTCGGTGTTGCGGAACAGCGCCATGGCGCGTTCGATCCGGCGGGTCATCAGCCAGGCGTACGGGGTCTCGCCGAACGCCTCCTTGAACGAGCGCTGGAAGTGCCCGACCGACATCAGCGACTCGCGGGCCAGTTGCGGGACGTCCAGCGGCTCGGCGAAGTCGCGGTCCATCCGGTCGCGGGCCCGGCGCAGCCGCACCAGGTCGTCAGGGGTCATGCGCCCAGGGTGGCACACCCACGCCGGCCGGCTGCCCCGCCCGCCGGTTCCCCACCCGAGCGCTCGCCTAACTATTTCGGGCTCGCTGAGTTCAGCGAGCCCGAAATAGTTAGGCGAGCGGTTGCCGGGGCGGCCGAAGAACGCTCGCCGAACCGGACGAGCCACGCCGAGAAGTGTCCAGTTGTTGGTCACGCTTGGTCGGACGCGCAACACTGTCGGACATGCACAACGACGGACCGTCCGCCACCGACGGCCCCGCTGCACTGTGGTTCAGGAACTTCACCGGCGGTATCCATCGGGCGCTGCCCGCTGCGCTCCGTCGGGTCGTCCCGCTCACCTTCATCGGCTACGCGATCATCAACGGCAGCGCCTTCGTGCTGGACATGGGCGTGCTGATGGGCCTCGACAAGGCACTTGCGATCACCGCCGAGGGCCTGAAGTCGGCGCCGTGGATCACCGGAGCGGTCTTCTCCTTCGGCTACGCCATCGCGGCCGTCTACGCGTTCATCCTGAACCGCTGGCTGAACTTCCGCGAGCACGGCGACCTGGGCAAGCAGTCCTGGAAGTACACCGCGGTGATGATCAGCAACTACCTGATCTGGATCTGGGCGGTCGCCACGCTGCTGACCACGTCCGGCATGCCGCTGCCTGTGGCCCGGGTGACGGTGGCCTGCTGCGAGGGCATCTACATCTACCTGCTGCTGCGGCTGTGGGTGTTCCCGAAGAGCCGCCGCCAGGAATCGGCCGACGACACCGATCCGGATTCGACCGACCCCGAGCAGACCATCCCCCGCAATTCCCCGGTGGGCTGAAACTCGGTGGGCTGAACGGGCGTCACATGGTGCGGCGGTACCGTCCGCCGACCTCGAAGAAGGCCTCGGTGATCTGGCCCAGGGACGCCACCCGCACCGTCCGCATCAGCTCGTCGAACACGTTGCCGCCGGACAACGCCACCTGCTTCAACCGCTCCAGCGCCGCCGGGGCCTCGTCGGCGTGCCGGGCCTGGAAGTCGGCCAGCCGAGCGAGCTGCGACTCCTTCTCCTCGGTGGTCCCTCGCGCCAACACCGTGGGCGCCGCCGGCGAGGCGTCCGGGTCGAGGAAGGTGTTGACCCCGATGATCGGCAGCGTGCCATCGTGCTTGCGAGCCTCGTAGAGCATCGACTCGTCCTGGATCAACCCGCGCTGGTAGCCGGTCTCCATCGCACCCAGGACGCCGCCGCGGTCGGCGATCCGGTCGAACTCGGCCAGCACCGCCTCCTCGACCAGGTCGGTGAGCTGCTCGATCAGGTAGGAGCCCTGCAGCGGGTTGTCCACCGCGGCCAGCCCCCATTCGCTGTCGATGATCAGCTGGATCGCCAGCGCCCGCCGCACCGATGCCGGGGACGGGGTGGTGACCGCCTCGTCGTAGGCGTTGGTGTGCAAGCTGTTGGCGCTGTCGTAGAACGCGCACAGCGCCTGCAGCGTCGTCCGGATGTCGTTGAACTCCATCTCGGCGGCGTGCAGCGACCGGCCCGAGGTCTGGATGTGGTACTTCAGCTTCTGCGCCCGCTCGCCGGCGCCGTACCGGTCGCGCAGCGCGATCGCCCAGACCCGGCGGGCGACCCGTCCGATCACCGAGTACTCGGCGTCCATGCCGTTGGAGAAGAAGAACGACAGGTTGGGCGCGAAATCGTCGATCGCCATGCCGCGGGCCAGGTACGCCTCGACGTAGGTGAACCCGTTCGCCAGGGTGAGCGCCAGCTGGGTGATCGGGTTCGCCCCGGCCTCGGCGATGTGGTAGCCGCTGATCGACGCCGAGTAGAAGCTCTTCACCCCGTGCTCGATGAACCACTCCTGCACGTCGGCCATCGCCCGTAGTGAGAAGTCGATCGAGAACAGGCAGGTGTTCTGCCCCTGGTCCTCCTTGAGGATGTCGGCCTGGACGGTGCCGCGTACCTTACGCACCACCTCGGGGTCGCCGGCCTGGTCGATGGCGGCGTTCAGGAACATCGCCAGGATGGTCGGCGCCGGACCGTTGATGGTCATCGACACCGACGTCTTGGGGTCGCCCAGGTCGAAGCCGGCGAACAGGTCGCGCATGTCGTCCAGGGTGGCGATGGACACCCCCGAGGTGCCGACCTTGCCGTAGATGTCGGGCCGTCGGGACGGGTCGCGTCCGTACAGGGTGACCGAGTCGAACGCGGTCGACAGCCGGGTGGACGGCTGCCCGGCGGCCAGCAAGTGGAAGCGTCGGTTGGTGCGGGCGGCGTCCCCCTCGCCGGCGAACATCCGGGTCGGACGCTCCCCCGACCGCTTCAGCGGAAAGACGCCGGCGGTGAACGGGAAGCTGCCGGGACGGTTCTCCTTGCGCAGGTAGCGGACCAGTTCCCCGGCTTCCGTTTCGGGCGACGGCAGCGCCACCTTGGGCAGCGTCAGCCCGGACAGCGTCTCGCTGGTGGGCTGCTCGGTGTCTTGGTGAGCGTGCCAGGCGTCCAGCAGTTCGGCCGCCTCGGACGGCAGTGCGGTGCGCAGGTCGTCCAGCGGGGTGGGGTCCTCCAGCAGGGACGCCACTGCCTCGATCTGCTGATGGCGCCGGACGGCCTTCACCAGTTCGGCGGTGGTGGAGTGGTAGCCCCGGACCGTGTCGGCGACGTCGGCCAGGTATCGCTCCTTGCCGCGCGGGATGATCGCACCCCCGCGGGTCGAGTTCCCGTCTTCGTTGGTCGAGACCTCGTCCTCGTTGGTCGAGCTTGTCGAGACCCCCACGGCAGCCAGCAGTTCACCCAGCCGCTCGAACAGCCGGTTCACCCCGTCGTCGTTGATCCGGGACGCGATGGTGCCGATCACCGGCTGGTCCTTCCAGGACTCCCCGAACGCGCCCCGGTGGCGGACCAGCTGGCGTCCGACGTCGCGCCGGGCGTCCTCCGCGCCGCGCCGGTCGTACTTGTTGATCGCGACCAGGTCGGCCACCTCGAGTGCGGCGATCTTCTCCAGCTGGGTGGCGGCACCGTATTCGGGGGTCATCACGTAGAGCACCACGTCCGCATGGTCGGCGATCGAGGCGTCGCCCTGCCCCATGCCCGGGGTCTCCACGATCACCAGGTCGTAGCCGGCGCCGCCGCAGGCCCGGATCATGTCGTCCAAACCCTTCGGGATGCCGCCGGCGGCGCCCCGGGTGGCCAACGAACGGAAGTAGACCCCGTCCAGGGCGTTCATCCGGATCCGGTCGCCGAGCAGCGCCCCACCCCGGCGGGCCGTCGGGTCGACGGCGAGCACCGCGATCCGCAGCGCCGGCGCCTGCCGCCGGAACCGCAGCAACAACTCGTCGGTCAGCGACGACTTGCCCGAGCCGCCGGTCCCGGTGATGCCCAGCACCGGTGGACGCCCCTCCGGTAGGGCGAGGCGTCCACCCTCGGCCAGCACGCTGATCGCCCGCGGCAAAGCCGTCCGCGGGGACGGTTCTTTCGGTCCACTTCCGGACGGCTGCGACCGACCCGCTTGCACCTGACGACACCCCGCGATCACCTCGTCCGCCATGCCCATCAGGCCGAGCCGCTGCCCGGCCGCCGGACTGTAGATGGTCACCCCCTTGGTGGCCAGCGCCTCGATCTCGTCGGCGACGATCACCCCGCCGCCACCGCCGAACACCTTGGCGTCCGAGCCCATCTCGGCGAGGCGGTCGACCAGGTAGCCGAAGTACTCCAGGTGCCCACCCTGGTAGGACGACACCCCGACGCCGTGCGCGTCCTCGTCGACGACGGCTTTCACCACGTCCTCGACGGAGCGGTCGTGGCCCAGGTGGATGACCTCCGCACCCCGCGCCTGCAGCACCCGCCGGATCACCGTGATGGCGGCGTCGTGCCCGTCGAACAGGGCGGCTGCGGTGACGATCCGCACCGGCGAGGTCTTCATGGCTCCATTGAGCACCCGTTGACAACGCGTGTCGAGCCCGGGGCGAGCTGGGCGACGTTGCAGAGTCTTGACCGCCCCAGGAGCAGGAGTCCATCATCGGTGAATCGTCGAGCATCGGGGCGGCCAATGAACGATGTCGGTATTGCGGTCGTCGGCTTGCTCGCCGGCGTACTCGTGTTCGTGGGCGTGTCTGCGGGCTTTCGCCGGCTGCCGGAGTCCGCGCTTGTCCGGCTCGGTTCGGGCCTGTGGATCGCGGCCCTGGCCGTGTGGGCGGTGGTCCTGATCACCGGCGTGCCACTGTGACGGATCGACCGCTCCGAACGTGCCGCCGGCAGCGGTGTCCCCACCCTTGGGACGCGGAACGGGCAGCCGCGTCCAAGGCACAACCACTGCCCGCAACGACGGGAAGGTACCCAGATGGCCGACGGAACCGGAACCAAGGACGATCCCTGGCGGCTGACCACCGCACCGGGCTCCAGTTCGTACACGATGTACCGCGACCCGGACGCGGACCCGCCGACCCTGGTCTGCGTGGTCGGCTCGACCACGTTGAAGTACCGGTTGCGCGCCATCGAGGATCTGCACGCCTGGCTGATCGAGCAGGGCGACTGGGTGCCGCTGGGCGCCGCGGACGAGAAGAAGCCCGCGCCCGCGGGCACCGTCGAGGCATGGGGCCGGTCCGAGTCGAACCCGGTGGGCGGCTGGTACGGGCTGCGCAACGGCTACCGCGGCCGGTTCGGCATGTACCTGCCGCCGCTGCTGGAGGCGCTCGGGCTCGCCGAACTCACCCACGACGCCCGGAACAACCGGATGCGGGCGACCCACTGACACTTGCGGTGTCCCGAAACCGTTCGCCGCTCGCGGATCAGCGACCGATTCCGGGGTCGTCCAGCCGTGTCCCGCGAAGCGGCCCGCAGATCGGTCGCCGATTGACGAGCGATCCGGCGCCTTCGATCAGCTGACCGCCAGCACCGACCAGGTGCGTGCGGCGACGGCTGCCTTGCCGCAGGACTCGGGCAACTGTTCGGGGTGTTCCTGCAGGGCGAGCCGCACCGTCCAGACCCGGCCGTCGGTGTGCGTCACCTCGACCGTGGAGTCACCGGAGTCCACAGCGACCAGCGCGGCGGGATCGGTCTCGCCGGTCAGTTCACGGACGTGCGCCTCGGCCACCGCGCAGACCGGTTCCAGGTGGCCCCGTCCACGGTCGTGCCAGGGTCCGAAGGTCTCGGACGCCAACCGCCCGGCGTCCGCGGCGGTCAGCGCCGCCGCCGCGATGTCGACGGTCAGCCGGGCCACCGACTGACCGGTCGGCAGCACGATCCCGGTGGGCGCGAACCGGTGTCCGCCGGTGTGGGTGCATTCCCAGACCCGGCCGGGATGCTCCCGCTCCAGCTCCAGGGCGATCGGACGTCCGCGCTGGGCGCAGCACAGGTCACGTTTGGAGTTGCCGCAGACCAGCAGCACACCCTGGTCCAGGGGCGCCAGCCAGTCGACCCGCCGCAGCACGTCGACCGCATCCAGGGTCGCCAGCTCGCCCCACGGCAACGTCAGCACCTCGGCCGGCTCACCCACCTGCCCGGTCAGCAGCCAGGGCCGGCCCGTCAGTCCGCCGGCCAGGTAGACCCGGCGCACCGGCCGGTCGGCCTGCTCACCCCGCGCGATCGGACGCCGGATCAGCAGCGCCCGCCCGCCGGCGTCCAGCGCCGCGGTCTCGATCGCCGCGCCGACCGCCGGGTCGAGCCGGGACTGGGTGAACGCCTTCGCACCCCAGGGTCCGGCCTGCTCGACGGCCACCCAGAACGATGCCCGGGGCGCGGTGCCCCACGCCGGCAGGCCGACGTCGTCCCAGATGGCCGAGCAGGTCATCGCGGCATCCGCCGCCAGATCGCTCGCGGGACGAACCGCGCCACGAAGAACATCGCCCGCAGCTGCCAGGGAATCCACAACTCGACCGGACCCCCGTCGCGCAGCCGCCGCACCACCGCGTCCGCGACCTGATCGGGGGTGGACGAGAACGGCGCCGGGCTCATGCCTTCGGTCATCCGTCCGATCACGAACCCGGGACGGGCGATCACCAGCTCGACGCCGGTGCCGTGCAGGGCGTCCGCCATTCCGGACGCGAAACCGTCCAGTCCGGCCTTGGCCGAGCCGTAGACGTAGTTAGGACGCCGGACCCGCTGCCCGGCCACCGACGAGAACGCCACCAGGGTGCCGGCGCCGCGACCGCGCATCCGGTCGGCGAGCACGGTGAGCAGGGACGCCTGGGCGACGAAGTCGGTGTGCACGATCCGCACCACCTCGGCCGCGTCGGTCTCGGCCAGCTGCTGGTCACCCAGCACCCCGAAGGTGAGCACGGCGATGTCGATCGGCCCGGTCTCGGCCTCGATCTGCTCCACCACGGACGCGTGCCCGGCCACGTCGTCGGCGTCGAAGTCGACGTGCAACACCCGCTCGGCACCGGCCACCTCGGGCTGCGCCCCACCCGGACGCGACGCCAGCACCACCGTGTTCCCGGCAGCCAGCCGGGCGGCGATCTCCAGACCGATCTCGGAGCGTCCACCGAAGATCGCGACGACGCTCATAGCGTCGCGCGCAGCGCCCGCAGGCGGCTCAGGCTCGACTCCCGGCCGAGCAGCTCCATCGACTCGAACAGCGGCGGCGACACCCGCGAACCGGTGATCCCGACCCGCACCGGGCCGAACGCGAACCGCGGCTTCAAGCCGAGCCCGTCCACCAGCGCCGCCCGCAGCGCCGCCTGGATCTCGTCGGCGGCGAACGGCTGCACCACCTCCAAGGCGGCGATCGAGGCGTCCAGCACAGCGGCGGCGTTGTCGCCCAACTGAGCCCGGGCGTCGTCGGCGATCGCCAGGTCGGCGTCCGCGGTGAACAGGAACTCCAGCTTCGGCAGCGCCTCGGACAGCACCCCGAGTCGCTCCTGGATCAGCGGGGTGGCCTGCCGCAGCAGCTCCGCCTTCGCCGGGTCGACGTCCGTCCACTCACCGGTGAACTGCAGGTGCTCGACGATCCGGGCCGCCAGCTCGTCCGGCGCCAGCGCACGGATGTACTCGCCGTTCAGCCAGTTCAGCTTGGTCAGGTCGAAGATCGGGCCGACGGTGCTGACCTTGGCCCAGTCGAACGCCGCCACGAACTGCTCGAAGGTGGCCACCTCCGACTCCCCCACCGGCGGGTAGGCGAGCAGCTGCAGGAAGTTGCGCAGCGCCTCCGGCAGGTAGCCCTGCTCCCGGAACCAGACCAACCGGGCGGCCGGGTTCTTCCGCTTGGAGATCTTCGACTTGTCGGTGTTGCGCAGCAGCGGCATGTGCGCGAACGCCGGCGGGGTCAGCCCCAGGAACCGGTACAGCAGGATGTGCTTCGGGGTGGAACTGATCCACTCCTCGCCGCGCACCACGTGGGTGATGCCCATCAGATGATCGTCGACCACCACCGCGAGATGGTAGGTCGGGAAGCCGTCCGCCTTGAGGATCACCTGGTCGTCCGGGCGCGGCGCGTTCACCTCGCCGCGGATCACGTCGGTGAAGCTCAGCGGCGCGTCGTCCGGGATCAACATCCGCACCACCGGCGTCTCGGTGAAGCCGGGCAGGGCGGCCCGCTCGTCCCGGGTCTTCCCGTAGCAGAGCCGGTCGTAGCCTGTGACGGACGCCTTGGACGCCTGCTGCTCGGCGCGCAGTTCGGCGAGCCGCTCGGTGGAGCACCAGCAGTAGTAGGCGTGCCCCTGCTCGATCAGCTGCTCGACGAACGGCCGGTAGGTGTCCAGCCGCTCCGACTGCCGGTACGGCGCGTACGGTCCGCCGACGTCCGGACCCTCGTCCCAGGGCAGGCCGAGCCAGCGCAGCGTGTCGAAGATCTGCTGCTCGGAGTCGGCGACGAAGCGGGCGCGGTCGGTGTCCTCGATCCGCAGCACGAAGGCGCCACCGGTGGCCTCGGCGTAGGCCTTGTTGAACAGGGACATGTAGGCCGTGCCGACGTGCGGATCCCCGGTGGGCGAGGGTGCGACGCGCAGGCGAGCAGGAGTCTGGGTCATAACCGGACCAGCCTAACCGGCCACCCCCTGGGATGGAGACCCGCTCCACGCCCAGGGACGCCGGCCGCCTCGGTCGTCGGCCGCTCAAGCCTTGCGCTGCGCGGGTGCCAGCATCAGGCCGCAGGCCAGCACGGTGACCAGGGTGATCGCCCCGACCAGCGCTTTGACCGCCGGGGGGACGTCGACGAAGAACGCCGGCATCGCCGAGATCGCGATCAGGATCACGCAGCCGGCGGCGATCCGGGCGGCGATCCGGCTGCCCCGCATCCAGGCCACGACGACGGCGACCACCACGACGACGGCGAGCACGGTGTCGGCGAGCAGGATCTCGAACGGCGGGCCGACCTGGCCGTCCGGGGTCGGGAAGAAGGCACTGGTGGCGTTGCTCACGCCCAGGATCAGGGTCAGCACGAGACCGACCCGGTTGGCGGTCGACCACTTGGTCGACGTGGGGGAACTGGTGGTGGTCATGTCGAACCTCCGCTGTCAATGCCGGCCCGATTGCCGGCACCTCCATCGTTCGGCGGCGTGGCGTCCCGGCGAATCGGTCGTCGTTCCTCATCGTGGCCGACGATGCTCCCGGCCGGCATAGGAGATTCTTCCCGTTCCATTCGGCGCCCGCGGTGCCAGACTTCCGCTGTGGACCCGATCCGTGTGGTGCTGGTCGACGACCATCCGGTCGTCCGCCGGGGGTTGCGTGCGTTGCTGGAGTCGCTGCCCGGCTACACCGTGGTCGGCGAGGCGGCGGACGGCGTCGCTGCGGTCCGCGAAGTGCAGTTGACCAGGCCGGACGTCGTGCTGATGGACATTCGGATGCCCGGCCAGGACGGGCTGGAGGCAACCCGGGCGATCCGGACCGCCACCCCGGACGTCGCGGTACTGATGCTGACCATGCTCGACGAGGACGACGCGGTGTTCGCGGCGATGCGGGCCGGCGCCCGCGGCTACCTACTCAAAGGCGCCGAGCAGCAGGAGATCGACCGGGCCATCCGCGCCGTCGCCGCCGGCGAGGCGATCTTCAGCCCGGGCGTCGCGCTGCGGGTGATCAGCCACTTCAACGGCACCGCCGCCGCACCGGCAGCCCCGTCCGAGCCGTTCCCGGAACTCACCGTGCGGGAACGCGAGGTGCTCGATCTGGTGGCCGCCGGGCTGCGCAATGCCGCCATCGCCGAGCGGCTCTTCCTGTCCCAGAAGACGGTCGCCAACCACCTGTCGTCGATCTTCGCCAAGCTGTCGGTCGACGGACGCCATCAGGCGATCATCCGGGCCCGCGACGAGGGTCTGGGCCGGCCGTGAGCATCGCCGCGCAGACCGCGGTCGTGCTGTGCGCGGTCACCTGGCTGGCGGCGGGCTGGGCGTTGTGGCGGGTCGGCGCGGGACGGCTGACGGCACTGGCGACGGCCGCGTCCGGGGCGTTGCTGCTGGCCGACTCGGTGCTGCGCTCGGCCGGCGTCCCGGTCGACCTGGCGGCGGTGGCCGGGTTGGCGTCCGGTCCGATCGCCCTGGCCGGCTACCCCCGGTTCGCGGCCGGACGGTCACGGCCGGTCGCCTGGGTCACCGTGCTGGCGGTGGCAGGCTGCGCGGCGGCCGGGCTGATCAGGCCCGCCTCGGCCGACGGGCTCGGCATCGTCGTCGCGATCCTGCTGATCGGCCACGCCTGGTGGGTGCTGGAGCGTGGGACACCGGCCGACCGCTCCGCCATGCAGTGGACGGTGGCGGTGTCCGCCTTCGCCGTGCTCGCCGCCGCACTGTTCGGCTTCGGCTACCAGGCGGTGGCCCCGACCGGCGACGAGGTCGCAGTGGTGATGGTCGGCTACTTGATGGCGCTGCTGATTCCGGTGGCGATGACCATCGGGGTGGTCGAGCCCGAGTTGGTCGACGTGCGCTGGATGATCACCACGATCGCGGTCACCCTGGCCGTGGTGCTGTGCTTCCTGGCCGCCGCCTCGACCCTGGTGTTCGGGGTCGAGGCGTTCACCGGGCAGCCGTTGGGCACGTCCACCGTGGTCACCGTCTGCGCCGTGCTGGCACTGGGCGTCGCCCCCACCCGCCGTTGGCTGTACGGGACCTTCGAACGCATGCTGTTCGGCGTCCGCCCCGACCCGATCCGGGTCCTGACGTCGTTCGCCGGCATGGTCGGCAGTGATCTGACCGACGCACTGCACGGCGTTCGCGAGGCCCTGGCGCTGCCCTACCTGCGGCTGGACGTGGCCGGACGGCCGCCGGTGACCAGCGGCACCGAGGTGCCCGACAGCACCGGATTCACCCTCGACGTCGGCCCGGATCGGACGGCCACCCTGATCGCCGGGTTGCGGACCGGAGAACGCAACTGGACGAAATCCGACCTGGAGGTGATCGGCCTGATCGCCCCGCTGGTGGCGAGCACCGTCCACGCCCAGCTGCTCGCCGAACAGGTGAGCGCGTCCCGAGGCCAGGCGGTGGCGGCGATCGAGGACGAGCGCCGCCGGCTCCGCCGCGACCTGCACGACGGCGTGGGCCCGTTGCTCTCCGGGGTGGTCTTCACCGCGGACGCCGCCGGCAACCTCCTCGATCGCGACCCGGCGGCCGCCGCGGAACTGCTGGCCCAGCTGCGGGCCGACGCCGCCGCCGCGATCGTCGAGGTGCGGCAGCTGGTGGACGGCCTCCGTCCGCCGGCGCTGGACGAACTCGGCCTGATCGGGGCGCTGCGCACCTGGTGCAACGGGTTGCGTGCCGTGGGCGGGGCGCCACTCACGGTCCGATTCGAGGGTGAGGACCGGGTCAGCGGGCTGTCGGCCGCCGGCGAGGCCGCCGCCTACCGGATCGCGGTCGAAGCGCTGACCAATGTGGCGCGTCATTCCGGCGCGCACCAGGCCACGGTCAGCTTCGCCACGACGGATCGGACGTGGCGCATGGAGGTCCGCGATCCTGGGATCGGTGGGGTCTGGGCGCCCGGGGTGGGCATGAACTCGATGCGCGAACGGGCCGAGGCGGTCGGCGGGCGGCTGGAGGCCGGCGGCGGCCTGGTCAGGCTGACCCTGCCGACGACCAGCTGACTATCCGGTCAGCCGGTACGAGGCGACGGCCAGCGACCACACGTTCGCCAGCAGCATCGCCAATGCGGTCGGGATCACCGCGAACCAGCCGCCGCTGGCGCCCGGCGGTCAGCGAGCTGAGCAGGTTGAAGCCGAGTGCCCGTGCGATCTCGTTCACCCGCTCATGCTGCCGCATCGCCGTTCGAACGAGTCGATCCTCGCCGGACCGACGAGCCCTCAGCGGATTCTCAGCCATGAGTTCTGCCGGATCACGCAACGGACGGCAGTCCGATCGCCTACGGTGAGGTAACCCCTGGGTGTCGAATGTCGAAGGAGAAGTCGCAATGAAGCGTTGGATAGTCGCGTTGGTGGTGCTCTTGTTCCTCCCCGTCAGCACATTGGCCTCCAGTCCCTCTGCAGTCGCCGCCGATGACTGGAAGACCCTGGCGAAGCTGGTGCCGGGTGTCAGCAAGTCCAAGCTGAAGGACGCGGTCGCCTACATCGCCAAGAAGCGGAAGATCACCAAGACCAAGGCGTTGAAATCGACGATCTCCATGCTCAAGGCGAAGAAGGAAGCGAATGCGAGTCGTCGCTCAAAGGGTCGCTCGGCATAGGCACCGACTCCGTTCCAGCCGGTCACTCCACCCCCATGTCCGACAGCGGTGGTGGCGGCACCCCGCGATGGCTGCCCGCTATGTCGGCGATATCTTCGTGACCACGAACGGCCTGACGGTCGGCGCACGGAACTTCGGCCACACCGGGTTGTATGTTGCGCAGGAACAGATCCTTCATGCTCCAGGGGTATAGTATCGCGCCCAGGTACAGCACCGAAGCCAGGTCATGATGGGACCGGGCACGGTATACATGACGACCTCGCTCACCATCGACGCTCAGGTCGACGTGGCGAAGTACGCGAGAAAGACTTACGAGGGCCAGTTCTACAATCCGCTGGTGTTCACGAACAAGGTGCCCGACGGGTTCTCATTCAGCGGCACGTCACTCAACCCTATCCTGCTGGTGAACTGCTCGGAGTTGGTCTGGGGCGCCTACAAGCGCAAGGGCGGCATCGACCTCGACGGGGAAACGCTCAACACGGCCGAGTTCCTCGCGGTCTTCCCCTGGGACATCGAGAAGAGCGCCAACACCTACACCTACAATCCATGAGTCGGTTCGTTCGGCGAGCGTTCGCGATCACTCTCGGGATCACACTCACCCTGACCGGCTGCACCGCACCGGAATCCCGAGTATCGCCACCAGCATCGACCGGCCTGGGAAACGCTGACGTCGCGGTCTACATCACCGAATGGGTCAACGGCCGCACCCCCAGCGGCAGAGTCGTGCTCTACGACCGCAACGGACCGGTCTCCATGGTCACCCACCACGGAATCGAAGGCAACGGACTGATCTGGGACAACAAAGGCCTGTTCTTCATCGACCAGACCGACGACTTCCACATCACCGACACCACCATGGAACGCCGACGACGAAGCCGCGACGCAGGCACCGTCCTCGGCATGCGCGGCGACGGCAACGGCCGCCGCGTCGTCCTCTTCAACGACGGACTCGCCAACGGCCAAAACCACACCGGCGTCATCGTCTACAACGGCATCAACGAAGAATCAAACCACGACCTGATCGACAGCACCGCCTTCGCCATCGCCTCCTGCCACAACGGTTTCTACCTCGCCGGGCCGACGATCGAGGTCGTCTCTACCTCCGAACTGGTCCGGCTCGACCCACCAGCCCGCCAGCCACCTCAACGAGTGGGCGATGCCGTCCCCGGCGAGTTTGTCGATGACGTCATGGGCTCCCCCTGTCGCGACGGCAAGGTAATCGGGCTATGGCACCCCTTCCTGAACGGCCCGATCAGCAGCATCCCAATGGAGATCTGGCAATGGAACACCGCCAACGGAACGATCCAACGCGCACCACTGAAAACACCCCAGGGCACCTTCGGGTTGCAACTCCCCACCCTTGCGTCATCAATGCCGCGCTGGCTGGACGGCAATGACCTGCTCTGGGTCGACGCCACCGGCATCGGCCGACGCACCAACCTCACCACCGGGATCACCCGAAAAATACGCGACGGCATGATCGCGTACCGAGGCCCGATCGACCACTGGACACTGGCTGGCGACTACCTGATCGGCTTCGAGTACTCCCCCAACCGCGACACCGCACACCTACAGATCTACTCCGCCCACACCATGCAACTCCTCGAAACCCGCAACCTCCCCGGCCTCGCCGACGTCACCCCCACCGGCCAACAAGTCCTCGCCATCGCCGTCCGACCCAGCTACCAACCAGCCCGCTGACCACCGGCCGCCTCGGGCCGAGCCCGATCTCGGCGTTCCCTCCGAGCGCCGACGCCGGACGTCCGATTGATAGGTTGACGTCCATGACCGAGCCTGTTGCCGCCAGCGATTTCATCCGCGACATCGTCCGGCGGGACAACGAGCAGGGCGTCTACGGCGGACGCGTCCAGACCCGGTTCCCACCGGAGCCGAACGGCTACCTGCACATCGGCCACGCCAAGGCGATCGTGGTCGACTTCGGCATCGCCGACGACTTCGGCGGCGTCTGCAACCTGCGGCTGGACGACACCAACCCGGACACCGAGGAGACCGAGTACGTCGACTCGATCGTCGCCGACATCGAGTGGCTGGGCTACACGCCGAAGAGCGTGCTGCACGCGTCCGACTACTTCGAGCAGCTGTACGCCTGGGCCGAGTACCTGGTCGAGCAGGGCAAGGCCTACGTCGACGACTCCGACATCGAGACCATCTCGGCGCAGCGCGGCGGCTTCGGCAAGCCCGGTGTCGAGAGCGAGTACCGCGGCCGCAGCGTCGAGGAGAACCTCGATCTGCTGCGCCGGATGCGGGCCGGCGAGTTCCCGGACGGCTCCCGGGTGCTGCGCGCCAAGATCGACATGCAGCACGAGAACATGCAGCTGCGCGACCCGGTGATGTACCGGATCCGGCACGCCGACCACCACCGCACCGGCGACACCTGGGACATCTACCCCACCTACGACTGGGCGCACGGCCAGTCCGACGCGATCGAGGGCGTCACGCACTCGATCTGCACCCTGGAGTTCGACACCCACCGGGCGCTCTACGACTGGTACCTGGAGCAGCTGCCGCTGCCGTCCGACCAGCCGAAGCAGATCGAGTTCGCGCGGCTCGAGTTCACCCACACGGTGACGTCGAAGCGCCGGCTGAAGACCCTGGTCGACACCGGAGTCGTGGACGGCTGGGACGACCCCCGGATGCCGACCCTGCGGGCGCTGCGCCGGCGCGGCTACCCGGCGGCCGCGATTCGCACCTTCTGCCGCGACATCGGCACCACCCGGACCAACAGCCGGCAGTCGATCGAGGCGCTCGAGTCGTACGTGCGACGCGAGCTGAACGCCACCGCGCAGCGCCGGATGGCGGTGCTGAAGCCGCTCAAGCTGGTGCTGACCAACTGGCCCGAGGGTCAGGTGGAGCATTTCGAGGTGGCCAACAACCCGGAGAACCCGGCGGACGGCGTCCGTGAGGTCGCCTTTAGCGGGGAGTTGTGGATCGAGGCGGACGACTTCGCCGAGGTGCCGCCGCCGAAATTCTTCCGGCTCTCCCCCGGACGCGAGGTGCGGCTGCGCGGCGCCTACCTGGTCACCGCCACCGACGTCGTCAAGGACGCCTCCGGCGCGATCGTCCAGGTCAACGCCAGCTACGACCCGGCGTCCCGGGGCGGCAACGCACCGGACGGACGGAAGGTGAAGTCGACCATGCACTGGGTGTCGGCCGCGCACGCCGTCCCTGGAACCGTCGCCCTCTACGACCGGCTGTTCTCCGCCGCGGTGCCCGGGGAGCGCACCGGCGAGCCGCTGGACGACCTGAACCCGGCGTCCCGGGAACTGCTCACCGAATGCCGCCTGGAGGCCGCGCTGGCCGACACCGAGCCGGGCGCGGTGGTGCAGTTCGAGCGGCTCGGCTACTTCGCCCACGACGCCGGGCAGCCGCTGCTGTTCCACCGCACGGTGGGGCTGCGCGACGAATGGGCGGCCATCCAGAAGCGGCAGGCCTCCGGGGGCCGCTGAACCCTCAGCGGACCGGTCGATCCAGGCCTGTCCGGCGCAGCAGTTCGACCGTGTACTCGTCGGCGTCCAGGTCATCGCCCGGCCCCGCGGTCAGCAACGGGATCACCGACAGCACGATCCAGCGCGTGACGCCCTCGGGCAGGTCCTCGCGGTCCACCAGGTGCCGCAGGGCAACGCTCTGGATCAGGGCCGGCAGCATCACCGAGACGGTCTCGGCGGTGAACGGCGGACGCGGTCGCCGGTCCGCGAGTTCGAGCAACCGGGCGAAGGTCTGCGCACCCTCTCCGTCCAGCCGGTGGAATCGCTCCATCAGCCAGCGCCCGAACTCACGGTCGGTGACCGCCCGCTTCCAGAGCAGATACTCGATGATCGTCTGCGGATCTCCAGGGAGATGCTCCAAGGTCAGTTCGCACGCCCGGGCCAGCACGTCCCCCAGCGGATGGCCGGCCATCAACTCCTCGGCCACGAAACGCTCGACGAGCGGGAGGGTGGTCGACTGCTCGGGCTGAAAGGCGAAGTCGATCAGGTCCAGGACGTAGTCGTCCTGCGACGGCCAGTGATGGAAGAACGCGCCGGTGGTCCGCCCGGCGGCAGCAGCCACCCGGGTTGCCTTGAGATGGTCGAAGGCATGCTCTGCAGGGTCGTCGACGAGGATGTCCAGCCCGGCGGCCAGCAGCGCCCGTCGGGTGTCTTCCGGCGATCGTCGCCGCCGGGTGCGCCGGGGAGTGGTGTCGGCCACGGGCGTTCGATCTGTTGACACCTGCCGATCCTACTGTCATCTTACATAGTATCTAGTATTTTCTTCTTCGCTCCAGCGCTCTTGAGTCCGCACATCCCAGTCCGTCGCCCAGGAGGAGACATGTCCGACACCCGATTCCCGTTCGACCGTTCGCTGACGGTGCCCGAGCCCAGGCCCCACCCGCCGGTCATCCTCGCCCCGGAGGTGTCCGCCGCGGACGTCCGGATCGAGGATCTGCAGGTTCACAGCCACCGCGACGGCGCGATGCGGGTGCGGCACGAGATCGCCGTCGAGGTGGCATCCGACAACGACGACGACGCACGCAACGTCCGTTGCGTCGTGGTCCTGCCGCCGACCGCCAATCTGCTCGACACCGACCCGCCCGCGTCGGTCGGGCCTACCTTCCCCGCGGTCGGCGACCCGGGCGCCGCGGTGCAGTCCGCGCCGTCCACCGGTTTCGTGGTCTTCGAGCTGCCGAGCCCCCTCGGGGTCGGCCAGCACGTCGCCCTGCACCTCTCGGCCAGCGTCCAGATCAGCTACGCGCAGGTGCCGATCGCCGCCTTCGTCTACTCCGACTGCCCCGACCCGAACCCGGCGAACAACTTCCGCTCGGTGGTGCCGCCCGTGCCGGTCGGTCACTGACCCGAGGAAGCGCCGATCATCGTCGGTCGAGCTTGTCGAGACCGGTCCGCGCCGGCGAGTCTTGGCGTCCGCGTTCCGTGTCGTCGCCGGGTCTGCGGCGGATCGCCCCATAGGCTCCGACACGACGGCTTCGAAACGTCATGACCCCCGCAGACCAGGAGATGCCCGATGAGGGACCGACTGACCCCGCTCACCATCCCCTCGCGCAAGGGCCGGCTGGCGATCGTCACCGGCGCCAGCAGCGGGATCGGCAAGGCCACCGCCCGGGCCCTGGGCATGGCCGGGGCGGACGTGGTGCTCGCCGTCCGCGACGTCGCCAAGGGTGAGGCGGTGGCCGAGAAGCTGCGCGCCGAGCGTCCGGAGGGCAGCCACACCGTCGCCCACCTGGACGTGTCCGACCTGAGCTCGGTGCAGAGCTTCGCCGCCGACTACACCGATCGCCGGGTGGACATCCTGGTGCTGAACGCCGGCATCGGTGCGACCCGGCGGCGCGAGCTGAGCGTCGACGGCCACGAGCGGGTGATGGCGACCAACTACCTGGGGCACTTCGCGCTGACCGCACAGCTGCTGGAGCCGTTGCGCCGGGCCAGCCGGGCCCGGGTGGTTGCGCTGGGTTCGCTGGTCGCCAAGAACGGCCGGATCAGGCCCGAGGACCTCGACCTGGAGCGACGCTGGTCGGGCGGACGCGCCTACGCCACCAGCAAGCTGGCCATGGTGATGTTCGCCCGCGAGCTGCAGCGGCACAGCACCGCCGGCGAGTGGGGGCTGAACGCGCATGCCGCACACCCCGGCTGGGCCGCCACCGGGCTGCTTTCGGGCGGCCCGATGAACCGGCTCGGCGAGTTCATCGGCGGAACCACCCGGTTGATGCAGTCGGCCGGGGACGGCGCCCAGCCGGTGGTGTTCTGCGCCGCCAGCCGGCAGGCCGCCGCCGGCGGGTACTACGGCCCGATCGGCGTGTTCGGCACCGCCGGACCGGTCGGCAAGGCCCCACTGCCGCGCCAGGCCCGCTCCGCCAAGGCCCTCACCGCGTTGTGGGAGGCCACCGAGGAGCTTCTCGGCGTCAGCTTCCCGCGCGACTGAACGATGCGGGGACGGTTCTTTTCGTCCCACCCCACCCCTTGACACTTAGACTTCCTATGCCTAGGTTCACTGGGTATGAAGGGTGACGCGCTCAAGGGCCATCTGGACTACCTGATCCTGTCGGTGCTGGCCGACAACCCGATGCACGGCTACGCGGTGATCGAGGAGCTCCGCCGGCGCAGCGACGAGGTCATCGACGTCCCCGAAGGCACCCTGTACCCGGCCCTGCACCGGCTGGAGAAGGCCGGGCTGATCACCGCCAGCTGGAGCGAGGTGAAGGGACGCCGGCGCAAGTCGTACCGGCTCACCCAGGGCGGCACCCGGCAGCTGGCGGACGAACGGGAAGCCTGGACCAGCTTCACCACCGCAGTCGCCTCGATCACCGGACACCGCAGATGAACGACCCGATCGACGACTACTGCGACGCGCTGCGCGCCGAGCTCAACGGCGCGTCCGGCACCGACGACACCCTCACCGAGGTCGAGGACCACCTCCGCGAGGCGGCGGACGCGCTGACCCGGCAGGGCACCGATCCGGACGCGGCGGCCCGGCAGGCCGTGCAGCGCTTCGGTACCCCGGCGCTGATCGGACGCCGGCTGCGCGCCGAGCACGGACGCCCGCTGCCTTCCGATCCGGCACCGGCGTCCCGGCTGACCTTCGGGATCACCGCGCTCCTGCTGCTGCTCGCCAGCGCGGCGGCGGCGTCTGCCACCTACCTGCACTGGCTGCCGTGCGGCGGCGGCGCGGTCACCCCGGACTGGATCGATCCCGCCTGCCTGGCACGGATGGACACCTCGGCGGCCTTCCCGCTGGCCCCTGAGGCGGCCGAACGCAGCCCGGCGGCCGACGGCTTCCGGCTCGCCGCCCTGACCCTGATCGCCCTGGCCTGGACGCTGTTCGCGACCGGCCAGCCGTGGCGTCCGATCGTCCGGTGGTTCGTCGCGCTCCCCGCCGTCCCCGTCGCGGCGCTCGCCGTCCACACCCTGGTGCTGGCTCTCGATCCGGCCGCCGAACCCCAGGAGTGGACCAGGATCGCGCTGCACGCCGTGGACATCTTCGCCTTCGTGGCACTTGGCGCCATGACGGCTCCCCTGCATCCCGGCCTCGGACGCGAACCGCGTACGGCGGCCGCGACGACCATGACCTACACCACGTTCCGCTGGAGCGCCGCGCTGATGCTGATCGCGATCACCACCTCGGGCCTCTTCTGGGCCTTCGCGGACTACGCGTTCGCCGGCGGGCTCACGGGGCTGAACTGGGACACCGGGCCGGGCGCCGGCTACCTGTCCTCCGGCATCATTACCGTCGCCGCTGTGAGCAGCCTGCTGGTGGCACGGTTCGGCCCACGGACGCGAAGCGCAGCCGCATACCCCGAAACGCTCACCCTGAGCCCGATCGATGGAGGACTCCGATGAGTGACCCGATCAACGAGTACCGCGCCGACCTGCGCCGGCAGCTCACCGGAGTTCCCGGGGCGGACGACGTGGTCGCCGAACTCGACGACCACCTGCGGGAGTCCACGGAAACGCTCACCCGGCACGGCATGAACCCCGCACAGGCCGACGCGGTGGCGATCGGACGCCTGGGCAACGCCCGCACCGTCGCCCGGAGCGTCCGGGTCGAGCGGGGCTGGCTGCGCGGCCGCGACCTGGTGATCGTGGCGCGCCGCCCGTTCCTGATCGCCGAGCTGCTGCTGATCCTGGCGGCGCTCGCCTACGCCGTGGCCACCCTGCTGCACGATCTGCCGTGCGATCGTGTCGGCGCCGGCGAGGTCGACGGCATGAGCGCGGGCACCCTTCACGAGTGCCTGGGCCGCGGGGAGGACTGGGAACTGGCCCCCTTCTTCCCGCCGCTGCCGCTCGGCCTGGCCGGCCTGAACACCGCATCCGCGACTCTGCTGTTCCTGGTCGCCGCCATCGCGATGGCGGTCGCCGTCGTGCAGTTCGCCGGACGCCAACCCTGGCTCCGCCCGACGCGGCGCTGGGCGCTGCTCAGCGGAGCCCTCACCGTGGCCACCGGCCTGGCCGCCACCGTCCAGCCGCTGAACCCGGCGTCCAGGATCGGGTGGAGCATGGCCGCCGCGCTGGGCGTCGACCTCGCCCTGCTGTGTACGCTCGCCTTGCTCTGGACCTCCGGGATGGACCCCGCCCTGACTGCTGGCGCCGAGCGGGCACCGAAGCCCGGCGTGGTGATGACCTACACCCGCTATCGAGTGCGAGTCTCACTGATCCTGCTGGCCTCCGCCGGCTGCGGCATCCACTTCCTGCAGCAGGTCGCCCTCGCCCCGGTCGCGATCGTGATCGCCGAACTCAGGCGCACCGTCGGCTACCTCGGCTGGGCGCCCACACCTTTGCTCGGCCAGCTGCACACCCTTCTGGTCGTGCTCCCGGTGCTGGCCAGCATGATCCTCGGCCGGCGGTCCCGGCAACCCGCCGCTCCTGCCACCTCGGCGCCGGACCAGGACGCCGTCCGGCTCGCCTGAGCGCCGGCCCCGAGCTCGCCCCAAACACCGGAACGGCCACCGAGGAGACAAACTCCCCGGTGGCCGTTCCACGTCCGGACCTGAATGACGGTCCAACTCAAGCCCGGCTCAGACGACCCCGATCAACTCCGATCGGAACCGCCCTGCACTACCCGCGGACGGGCCAGCGAAGCCAGCGCCCATCCCGTCAGCAGGAACATCAGACCCAGCCCGACGACCAGCAGCGACACGCCGTAGGCCAGCACCGAGGTGAACAGCGAGGCCCGCAGGAACGACGCGTTCATCAGGGTGGTCCGGGTCGCCGTCAGCTCGTCCGCCTTGGCGGTGTCACCGGCGTTCTTCGCCTCGGTGATCATCGTTCCGAGCTCGGCGTAGGTCTTGCCGCCGCTCATCGCGAGGGCGTGGTGATTGATGATCTCGGCCTGCGCGTAGGCGGAGATCGGATCCTGCACCTTGGCTCCCGGAACCAGCGGTGAGTCTTTCGGAACGGTGATGTTCTCGGCCGCCAGCTGGCTGGTCACCGTCGCCCAGGTGGCGACGCCGCCGCCGATCGCGATCAGGCCGAAGATGATGCTGAGAATCGCGATGAATCTGGCTGGACCTGACGCCTTGGTCATTGTGGTCTCCCTTGTCTACAGTCATTCCCGAGATACATGGACGGCCATCCACAGCTGCCACGAGTGATCGTTGATCGATCATCTACGACATAGCGTAGTAGAAACCTCGGGCCAAGTAAACCTGCTCGGCAGGTCGCGATCGACGACCCGATCCGCCGCCCCGACCGGCTCCCCGTCCCCACATCCTCGACGCCTTGACCCCGCCTCCCGTCGCGCCGGACAGGTGGTTGAGGGTTCGACTTCCCGCGCCGTGAGGGGCTCGTCCGCGGCCCGGAGAAAGCACAGACCCCCCGCCCCGAAGGGCGAGGGGTCTGCAGCAGCGAACTGCGTCAGATCACTTGATGATCTTGGTGACGCGGCCGGCGCCGACGGTGCGGCCACCCTCGCGGATGGCGAACTTGAGGCCGTCCTCCATGGCGATCGGCTTGTTCAGGTGCACGGTCATGTCGGTGTTGTCACCGGGCATCACCATGTCGGTGCCCTCGGGCAGCTGAACCACACCGGTCACGTCGGTGGTGCGGAAGTAGAACTGCGGGCTGTAGTTGGAGAAGAACGGCTTGTGACGGCCACCCTCCTCCTTGGTCAGCACGTAGACGTTGGCGTCGAAGTCGGTGTGCGGGGTGGTCGAACCCGGCTTGATCACGACCATGCCGCGCTCGACGTCATCCTTCTTGGTGCCACGCAGCAGCAGGCCGACGTTCTCGCCCGCGCGACCCTCGTCGAGGATCTTGCGGAACATCTCCACACCGGTGATGGTGGTGGTCTGCTTCTTGTCGGCGATGCCGATGATGTCGACGGTCTCGCCGGTCTTGACGATGCCGCGCTCGATCCGGCCGGTCACCACGGTGCCACGACCGGTGATGGTGAAGACGTCCTCGATCGGCATCAGGAACGGCTTGTCGGTCTCGCGCTCCGGCTGCGGGATGTACTCGTCCACAGCGTTCATCAGCTCGAGGATCGACTCGGCCCACTTCTCGTCGCCCTGCATCGCCGGGAAGGCGGCGACCCGGACGACCGGAGCGTTGTCACCGTCGAACTCCTGGGCGTCCAGCAGCTCGCGGACCTCCATCTCGACCAGCTCGATGAGCTCCTCGTCGTCGACCATGTCGCACTTGTTCAGCGCGACGACGATCGCCGGGACGCCGACCTGGCGAGCCAGCAGGACGTGCTCGCGGGTCTGCGGCATGGGGCCGTCGGTGGCCGCCACGACCAGGATCGCGCCGTCCATCTGAGCGGCACCGGTGATCATGTTCTTGACGTAGTCAGCGTGACCCGGGCAGTCGACGTGCGCGTAGTGACGAGCCTCGGTCTGGTACTCGACGTGCGCGATCGAGATGGTGATACCGCGCTGACGCTCCTCGGGCGCCTTGTCGATCTGATCGAAGGCCGAAACCGCGTTCAGCTCGGGGTACTTGTCGTGCAGCACCTTGGTGATCGCCGCGGTCAGAGTGGTCTTGCCGTGGTCGATGTGTCCGATGGTGCCGATGTTGCAGTGCGGCTTGGTCCGCTCGAACTTGGCCTTTGCCACTGAGGCTCCTTCTGGGTGTCACCACGCGTGGTTCGCGCGGCGTCGTCTGGGTTGGGTGTATGTCCCTGGTCACTGTCCGCACCTGGGCGCGGACCCACCAAGTCTTGTCTACGGTCGCGGGAGAGTCAAACTCAGGCTCCGCCGCGGCCCTTCGCGATGATCTCGTCGGCGACGGTCTTCGGAGTTTCGCCGTACTGGCTGAACTCCATCGAGTAGGACGCCTGGCCGGAGGTCTTGGACCGCAGGTCGCCGACGTAGCCGAACATCTCGCTCAGCGGCACCAGCGCCCGCACGACCTGGTTGCCGTGCTGCTCCTCCATGCCCTGGACCTGGCCGCGGCGGCTGTTCAGGTCACCGATCACGGTGCCCAGGTAGTCGTCCGGAGTGGTCACCTCGACCGCCATCAGCGGCTCGAGCAGGGCCGGATCGGCCTTCCGGGCGGCCTCCTTGAAGACCATCGAACCGGCGATCTTGAAGGCCAGTTCCGAGGAGTCGACGTCGTGGTAGGCGCCGTCCACCAGGGTGACCTTGATGTCCTCGACCGGGTAGCCGGCCAGCGGACCGAAGGCCATCGCCTCCTGGATGCCCTTGTCGACAGCCGGGATGTACTCCCGCGGGATGCGTCCGCCGGTGATGCCGTTCTCGAACGCGTAGCCGGCACCGGCCTCCTGCGGCTCCAGGTTGATCAGCACCTTGGCGTACTGACCGGAGCCACCGGACTGCTTCTTGTGGGTGTACTCGATCTTCTCCACCGCACGGCGCAGGGTCTCGCGGTAGGCGACCTGCGGCTTGCCGATGTTGGCCTCGACCCGGAACTCGCGCTTCATCCGGTCGATCAGGATCTCCAGGTGCAGCTCGCCCATGCCGGCGATGATCGTCTGCCCGGTCTCCTCGTCGGTGTGGACGCGGAAGGTCGGGTCCTCCTCGGCGAGCCGCTGGATGGCGACCGACAGCTTCTCCTGGTCGGACTTCGACTTCGGCTCGATGGCCTGCTCGATGACCGGGTTCGGGAAGTCCATCGACTCCAGCACCACCGGGTTGGCCGGGTCGCACAGGGTGTCGCCGGTGGTGGTGTCCTTCAGACCCATCACGGCCACGATCATGCCCGCACCGACCGACTCGATCTCCTCACGCTTGTTGGCGTGCATCTGGTAGATCTTGCCGATCCGCTCCTTGCGGCCCTTGGTGCTGTTCAGCACCTGCATGCCGGCCTTCAGCACGCCGGAGTAGATTCGGACGAAGGTCAGCTTGCCCAGGTGCGGGTCGGCGGCGATCTTGAACGCCAGCACGCTCAGCGGATCCTCGTTGGAGGGGTGGCGCTCGACCTTGGTCTCCTCGTCGCCGGGCTTGAAGCCGTCGATGGCGGGGACGTCCAGCGGCGACGGCAGGTAGTCGACCACCGCGTCCAGCATCGGCTGCACGCCCTTGTTCTTGAACGAGGTGCCACAGATCACGGCGGTGATCTTGTTGCCGATCACGGCGCGCCGGATGGCGCCCTTGATCTGGGCGGCGGTCAGCTCCTCGCCACCCTCCTCGGCCTCCAGCCACTGCTCGGCGAAGTCGTCGTCGTGGTCGGCGAGAACCTGGATCAGTTCCTCGCGGGCCTCGGCGGCGGCGTCGGCCAGCTCGGCCGGGATCTCCTCGATCTCGTAGTCCTCGCCGATCTTGGTCTCGCCGCGCCAGGTCAGGGCGCGCTGCTCGACCAGGTCGACGACGCCGATGAAGTCGGCCTCGGCACCGATCGGCAGCTGCAGCACGGCCGCGGTGGCGTTCAGCCGCTCGCGGATCGTCTTCACGCAGAAGTCGAAGGACGCGCCGGTACGGTCCAGCTTGTTCACGTAGCAGATCCGCGGGACGCCGTACTTGGTCGCCTGCCGCCACACCGTCTGGGACTGCGGCTCGACTCCGGCGACGCCGTCGAACACGGCGACGGCACCGTCCAGGACGCGCAGCGAACGCTCCACCTCGACGGTGAAGTCGACGTGCCCGGGGGTGTCGATGATGTTGATCTGGTAGTTCTTCCAGAAACAGGTCGTCGCGGCGGACGTGATGGTGATGCCGCGCTCCTGCTCCTGCTCCATCCAGTCCATCGTGGCGGCGCCGTCGTGCACCTCACCGATCTTGTAGTTGATGCCGGTGTAGAACAGGATGCGCTCGGTGGTGGTGGTCTTGCCCGCGTCGATGTGGGCCATGATGCCGATATTGCGCACCTTGGCCAGGTCGGTGTTCACGTTGATGGCCACGATTGAAATTTCCTCGAATCTTGGTTCTTGATCTGGGCGGGCAGGCGAGAAGCTCTCCCCCGCCGACGGCGTGTGCCGCGGGGTGGGAGAGCCTCAGATCACCAGCGGTAGTGGGCGAAGGCGCGGTTCGCCTCGGCCATCTTGTGCGTGTCCTCGCGGCGCTTGACGGAGGCGCCGAGGCCGTTGGAGGCGTCCAGCAGCTCGTTCATCAGGCGCTCGGTCATGGTCTTCTCGCGACGGGCGCGGGAGAAGCTGACCAGCCAGCGCATCGCCAGGGTGGTGGCCCGGGCGGGCTTCACCTCGACGGGCACCTGGTAGGTGGCGCCACCGACCCGGCGGCTCTTCACCTCGACGGCGGGGCGGATGTTGTCCAGGGCCTTCTTGAGGGTCTGCACGGGGTCAACGCCGGTCTTGGCCCGGGTGCCCTCAAGAGCGGAGTAGACGATGTTCTGCGCGACGGTCTTCTTGCCGTCGAGCAGGATCTTGCTGACCAGCTGGGAAACCAGCGGCGAGCCGTAGACCGGGTCGACGACGACCGGGCGCTTCGGTGCGGGGCCCTTGCGCGGCATTACTTCTCCTTCTTCGCGCCGTAACGGCTGCGAGCCTGCTTGCGGTTCTTGACACCCTGGGTGTCGAGCGAGCCGCGAATGATCTTGTAGCGGACGCCGGGCAGGTCCTTCACCCGGCCGCCGCGCACCAGCACCATCGAGTGCTCCTGCAAGTTGTGCCCGACACCCGGGATGTACGCGGTCACCTCGACGCCGGAGGAGAGCCGGACGCGGGCGACCTTGCGGAGCGCCGAGTTCGGCTTCTTCGGGGTGGTGGTGTACACACGCGTGCACACGCCACGGCGCTGCGGGGAGCCCTTGAGCGCGGGCGTCTTGTTCTTGCTGACCTTGTCAGTGCGGCCCTTACGGACCAACTGCTGGATGGTGGGCACCGGCTGGTATCACTTTCCGTCGTGGTTGAAGGCACGTCCTGGCGAACGTGATTCGCTGTGGGTGTCGCGTCGTCGCTGGCGAGCTGTCGCCGCGACGGGCACACACGATGGTTCGGTCGCCCGAACACAACCACCAAGGTTACCGGCTGCCGTCCGAGAGCGCAAAAACGCGGGCGCCCCCGGCCCGGCACCGCTCCGGACGCCGCGCCTTCCCACCGCTCGCCTAACTATTTCGGGCTCGCCGAGTTCGGCGAGCCCGAAATAGTTAGGCGAGCGGTGGGTGCGGGACCGAGGTCAGCGCGGGTAGAGCAGCACCTGGCTGGCCTTGACCGAGAGCCACACCGGCAAGCCCGGGCTGAGCCCGAGCTCGGCGACCGCGGCCAGGGTCAGGTCGACGGCCAGCGGGTGGCCCTCGGCCCGGCAGTTCAGCCGGGCGGCGTCGCCGCGCTGCTCGACCCCGGCGACCACGGCCGGCCAGACGTTGCGCGGGCTGCCCTCCGGACAGGTCAGATGGACGGCGATCGCGGCCGGGTCGAGCAGCGCCAGAGTAGCCCCGTCCCTGGTCAGGGCGGTGTCGCCGACCCCGTGCACGACCAGCTCGCCGGCCTGCAGGGCGTCCGGTCCCAGCGCCACGCCGGCGATCAGGTTGCGTCCGCCGAGGTGCGCCAGGAACTGGTTGCGGGGCCGGCGCAGCACGTCCGCCACCGTGCCGGACTCGACGATCCGGCCCTCGGACAGCACCAGCACCCGGTCGGCGAGCCGCCACAGGTCGATCAGGTCGTGGGTGACCAGCAGCACCGGTTGCTGCGCCTGGGCGAGGCGCTCGGTGAGCACCTGCCGGATCTCCGCGGCACCCTGGACGTCGATCGCGGCCAGCGGCTCGTCGAGCAGCAGGGCGTCCGGCTCGGCGGCCAGCGCGCGGGCGATCGCCACCCGCTGCGCCTGACCACCGGAGAGCTTGCCCGGACGCCGTACGGCCAGCTCGCCGGCGCCGACCAGCTCCAGCTCCTGCGCCGCCCGGCGCCGCGCCGCCGCGCGCGGCTGCCCGTTGGCGACCAGCCCGAAGGCGACGTTGTCGCGGACGTCGAGGTGATCGAACAGCAGCGGACGCTGGGCCAGCCAACCGACCCGGCGGTGATGCACCGGCACCCGGACGCCGGGGCCGCTGAGCAGCCGTCCGTCCAGCCGGATCTCCCCGGACGCCGGGGTGAGCACCCCGATCACCGCCTCCAGCACCGATGACTTCCCGGCACCGTTGGGTCCGATCAGCGCGCAGGTCTCTCCCGGCGCCACGCTCAGCGCCACCCGGACGCCGCGGGCCGGCAGGTCGATGTCGAGTTCCAGCCCGGTCATGCCGTCCGCTCCCGGCCCACCAAAGTGGTGGCCAGCACCAGCAGCGCGGCCAGCCCGATCAGCACCGCGGCCAGCGCCAGCGAGGTGTCGGTGTCCACCTCGCGCTGCAGGTAGATCTCCAGCGGCAGCGTCCGGGTGGTGCCCTGCAGCGAGCCGGCGAAGGTGATGGTGGCGCCGAACTCCCCCAGCGCCCGGGCCGCGGCCAGGCTGGCACCGGACGCGATCGCCGGACGCAGCGCCGGCAGGGTCACCTGCCAGAGCACCCGGGACGGTCCGGCGCCCAGGGTCGCGGCCACCAGTTCGGCGTCCGGGTCGATGCTGCGCAGCGCCCCCTCGACCGCGACGACCAGGAAGGGCATCGCCACGAAGGTCTGCGCGATCACCACCGCCGCGGTGGTGAAGCCGATCTCAATGCCGCCCAGGCTGAGCACCTGGCCGATCAGACCACGGCGTCCCAGGGTGACCAGCAGGGCCAGGCCGGCGACCACCGGCGGCAGCACCATCGGGACCGTGGCCACGACCCGTCCGAGCGCCACCCAGCGGCCCCGCAGCCGGGACAGCACCAGCGCCACCGGCAGCCCGAGCACCAGGCACAGCACGGTGCTGGCCAGGCAGGTGCGCAGGCTGAGGCCGAGCGCGTCCAGAGCGGCCGGGCTGGCCAGCAGCGCCGGCACCCGCGGCCAGGGCGCCCGGAGCAGCAGTCCCAGCAGCGGCAGCCCCATCAGCAGGGCGCCGAGAACGGCGAGTGCCCCGACCCAGCGGGGCACGGGACGGGTCACGGCGTGACGAAGCCCGCCGCAGCCAGGGCGTCCTTGCCGGTCTGCGAGGTGACCAGGGACACGAACTCGGCGGCCAGCGCCGGCTCGGGCGCTCCGGCGACCACCGAGATCGGGTAGTTGTTCACGACCTGGTCGGAACCCTCGATGGCGACCGTCTGGACCTTGTCCCCGGCCCCCTTGGCGTCGGTGACGTAGACGATGCCGGCGTCCGCCTCACCGGAGGTCACCTTGCCCAGCACGTCGGTCACCTTGCTCTCCTGGGACACCGGCTTCAGGTTCACCCCCAGCTTTCCGGCGAGCGTGTTGGTGGCACTGCCGCAGGGCACCTCGGGCGCGCAGACCACCAGCTTCTTGCCGTTCAGCGAGGCGTTCAGCCCGGTGATCTTGGCCGGGTTGCCCGGCGGCACGACCAGGGTCAGCACGTTGCGCGCAAAGATGGTCTGTTCGCCCGTGGTCAGCTTCGCGGCCACCGCGTTGTTCATGTTCTTCTCGTCCGCCGAGGCGAAGACGTCGGCCTTGGCGCCGCCCTTGAGCTGATCGACCAGACCCGAGGATCCGTCGAAGGTGAACACCACCTTGGTGCCCGGGTGGGACTTCTCGAAGGACGCCCCCAGATCGGTGAACACCTTGGTCAGCGACGCCGCGGCGAAGACGGTCACCTTCTTCTCGCCGGCAGCGGCGGAGGAGCATCCGCTGAAGCCCAGCGCCAGCGCGAGGCCAACGACAAGCCACTTCATTCTCTTCATCGGAAAGCCTCTACTCCTACGTTGGTTGCCTTGACGACGGCCGTGGCGAGCGAGCCCACCTCGAGCCCGAGTTCGCGGACGGCCTCGGTCGAGATCAGCGAGACCACCCGGAACGGGCCGCACTGCAGATCGACCTGGGACATGACGGTGTCGGAGACGATGTTCGTCACCAGACCGGTGAAATGGTTGCGGGCCGAACGGTGACCGACCGCCGGATCGAGGGCGTCGGTGTTCCCGGCCAGTTCCTGGGCCAGCACGGCCAATTCCGCACCGGCGACGACTTGGCGCCCCGAGGCGTCCTGGGACAGGCTGAGGCGTCCCTGGTCGGCCCAGCGGCGGACGGTGTCGTCGCTGACCCCCAACAGGGACGCGGCCTCCGAGATCCGTAGTTGCGTCACGAGCAGGACGATAGCACCGTAGACACGGCATTTTCGGAAGAATCACGGGGTCGGGCGATCAGCCGGAGAGCACTCCGGCGGGCAGTTGTGTCGCAAGGTCTCCCCGGCTCCGGCCGGACGGGGCTTCAGCCGCCGCAGGCGGGCCCCATCCGGCGGAGTTCGTCCAGGTCGAGGGACGGATCGTCCAGCGCGGTCAGCATCGCCGCCCGCTGGGCGTGTCGTCCGCCCGCCGGTTCGGCGGTGAGGAAGGCCTCGACGATCATCCGGGCCTCCCCCGGACCGACCACCCGCTCGCCCACCGCGACGATGTTGGACGCGTTGTGCTGCCGCGACAGCCGGGCCGTGTAGGGCTCGGAGCAGACCACGGCCCGCGCCCCGGCCACCTTGTTGGCGGCCAGCGAGATGCCCACCCCGGTACCGCAGACCAGCATGCCCAGGTCGTACTCGCCGGAGGCCACCTTGTGCCCGACCACGGCGCCCGCATACGGGTAGTCGACCTTCTCGCCCAGCGCCGGGCCCAGGTCGTCCACGTCGTGCCCCAGCTCCCGCGCCTGCGCGATCATCTCGAGCCGGAGTTCGACCCCGGCGTGGTCACTGTGCGCGACGATCCTCATGTGCCCACCTTAAGGGGACGGCACCCACTCACTTCATCAGTTTGTCCGGGTAGAACTGGACGGTCTCGCCGTCGGCATCGACGATCTGCCAGGAGGCGATGGATGCCCGCGGCGCGTCCTGGAATACAGCCGTCAGGACGGCGGCAGTCCTCTCGACCGCGGCCCGCGCGATCGCGTCCGGGTCGCCGAAATCGTCGAGTTCGACCCCGCTGAGCTCTTCCACGGCGAAGCAGCCGTCGACGCTGATCTCGGGCAGCTCCTCGGACCCGGTGATCGACAACTCGACGCGGCTGCCCGCCGCCGTCGGCGCGAAGCTCAGCACGACCCGGTGCCCGTCCTGCTGATCCGGCAGCACCCACCGCCGGCGGCACTCGGGCGGCTGGCAGCGTTCGCGTAGCCGGGCCAGCAGCCGATCGGTCCACTCGTCGAGGTCACGCACGAACTCCGGATGCGGCTCGGCCTCCCCCAGCCTGGGCAGGTCCTTGGGAACCAGCGCATCAAGCCACCGCGCCGTCGCCGGCCACCGCTCCACCCGCTCGAACGACACCTCACCGGGGCTGCCGTCCAGGTCGCTGACTCGCATCGTCAACTCGTACTCGTCGCGGTCGATGACATCGCTCCATCGTCCGCGGCCCTGCCCGGGCAGCCAGAAGCCGTCCCGGGTCAGCACGGCCAGGCCGCCCACGAAGGTGCCGATCGAAATCAGGACGACCGCCGCGACGACCACGATCACCACGGAGCGCAGCCAGCTCCACCACTCCCATTGGAACGCCGCCCACAGCAGCACGGCACCGACCAGCAGCCACAGCGGCGCCGCGATCAGCCAACTCCGCCGCAGCAGGATCACAGGAAACACACAGGCACCCTACCGAGCGAGATGGTCCAGACCCTCCAGAGCTGACATCGACGGGGCCTCAACCGGGCATGCTGGATCGGACGCCCGGGGTGGTTGAGGTCGACCCCACACAGCCGGTACTCACTGACCGGCCAGACGCTCAGGTATCACCCGAACGTAGGCTGAAAGAGCATTCTCCACTTCCGGCCCGAACACGACGCGCACATCGTGCTTGCCACGAGTGGGCTGGATCGCCGAGTTCGTGTACGTAATGCCGGTCGAGCAGATGATGGTACCCGAGCTGACCTCCTTCCCATCGACGGATAATCGATAGGTAGCCGCCAAGTCACCACCGCCCACGCATTGGCCGCTCGCCACCCACCGCTCCCCCTGTAGATCCACCTTCCCCCCCGTTGTGGTTCGTGAGCCGTCATTCCAGACGTCTCGTGCGATCTCTTCGGCGATCGGAGAAGGAACAACAAATGGGGTCGGGACGGAGTACGGCGCGCGAGGGGTCTCCGACGGCGTCGGGGGCGATGATGCGCACCCCGCACCCACCAGCAGAATCAGACTGAAGACGACGAGTCGACCCACGTCCGCCATCCTTCATTGGCTTGCGGATACTTGATTGTTCCGGTTCGAAGGGTCGTCGTCGAACAATTCGCATTGACACGGTACTTCCGATACTTGACCTGCTTCGCCCAAGCAACATACTGTCCGTGCGCATACTTGCCCTTCGGGGCATCCAGAGTGACGGAGTTGGTAATCGTCGTAGAATTGCTGTACAAAAGTTCGAGGCCGAGCGAGGTCTTGGCCTTGGCTAGGACGACACCCGCCTCCGCCTCGACTCCAGCGACCACCTTGATGGACGCGGTCGAATTAATCGAGCGACTGAACGTACTCTTGACGGGCCCTCGGCCGTTGGTGGCCGTGGCAACACCCGGGAATGGTATGTACGTGTTGGCGGCCGTGAGTGAATACTCCGTCTTCTGGACGCAGCAGGCAGCCGGCAAAGCTCGCGGCGACATCCGGTCCACGCTCACGCCCGCCGGAATCGCCTCAGCACACGCAGCGCTAGGCAAGGTTTGAGCATGGGCAGGTGCTAGCGATAAACCGGAACCAGAAATCACGACCAATCCAACAATAGGTCCAAATCGGCCCATCCAGCTATACTTCATGGGATCTCCCGGGGTGGCGGTAGGGATAATCGTAACCTTAGAGTGGGTCACCATCCCCGTCAACGGGAGGCGGCACCATCGCCCAGAAACGGGAACGGCCCCGGGGGAATACCCCGGGGCCGTCCGTCAGCGATCGCTCAGCGCAGGTCGCCGATGTCGAACTCGTCCAGCGACACCGACATGCCGGTGCTGGCGATGTCGTAGTCGTACGGGTCGTAGCTGAGCTCGTAGGCCGCCGCCCGGGCCTCCGCGGTCGGTTCGACCCGGATGTTCCGGTAGCGCTCCAGGCCGGTGCCGGCCGGGATCAGCTTGCCCAGGATGACGTTCTCCTTGAGGCCGACCAGGCTGTCCGACTTGGCGTGGATCGCCGCGTCGGTGAGCACCTTGGTGGTCTCCTGGAAGGACGCCGCCGACAGCCACGATTCGGTGGCCAGCGACGCCTTGGTGATACCCATCAGCACCGGACGGCCCTGAGCCGGCATCCGGCCTTCGGTGACCATCTGGCGGTTCTGGGTCTCGAACATGTTCCGGTCGACCAGCTCACCGGGCAGCATCGAGGTGTCACCCGACTCGATCACCGTGATCCGGCGCAGCATCTGCCGGATGATGATCTCGATGTGCTTGTCGTGGATCGGCGCGCCCTGCGTGCGGTACACCGCCTGCACCTCTTCGACCAGGTGCTCCTGCACCTTGCGCAGGCCGCTCACCCGCAGCACGTCCTGAGGATCGGGCGTACCGGCGTAGAGCTGCACCCCGGCGGCGATGTGGTCGCCGTCGTTGGTGGCGTGCCGGACGCCGTTGTTGTCCTCCCACTCCAGCCGGACGCGGCGCGGCAGCAGGTACTCCAGGTCCTCCTCGCCGTCGTCGCGGACGATGACCAGCTTGCGGTTCCGCTCGCCGTCCTCGATCCGGATCCGGCCGGCGGCCTCGGCGATCGGGGCCTTGCCCTTGGGCTGCCGGGCCTCGAACAACTCGACCACGCGGGGCAGACCCTGGGTGATGTCGTCGCCGGCCACACCACCGGTGTGGAAGGTACGCATGGTCAGCTGGGTGCCGGGCTCACCGATCGACTGCGCCGCGACGATGCCCACCGCCTCGCCGACGTCGACCAGCTTGCCGGTGGCCAGCGAACGGCCGTAGCACATCGCGCAGGTGCCGGACGCAGCCTCACAGGTCAGCACGGAACGCACCTTGACCTCGGTGATGCCGTGCTTGATCAGCTTGCGGATGTTCACGTCGCCCAGGTCGACACCGGCCTTCAGCAGCACCTTGCCCTCGGCGTTGGTGATGTCGGAGGCGAGGGTACGGGCGTAGACCGCGGTCTCCACGTTGCGGGCCGCAGTCGGCTTGCCGTTGCGTCCCTCGGCGGAGATCACCTTGGTCAGGCCGCGCTCGGTGCCACAGTCCTCCTCGCGGATGATGACGTCCTGCGAGACGTCCACCAGCCGCCGGGTGAGGTAACCGGAGTCGGCGGTCCGCAGCGCGGTGTCCGCCTGGCCCTTCCGGCCGCCGTGGGTGGAGATGAAGTACTCCAGAACGGACAGGCCCTCACGGAAGTTGGACTTGATCGGCCGGGCGATGATCTCGCCCTTCGGGTTGGCCACCAGGCCTCGCATGGCGGCGATCTGGCGCATCTGGGTCATGTTCCCTCGCGCGCCGGAGTGCACCATCATGAAGATCGGGTTGTCCCGGGTGAAGTTGGCCTCCATCGCCGCGGTGAGTTCGGCGGTGGCGTCGGTCCACAGCTGGATCAGTTCCTGGTGCCGCTCTTCGTCGGTGACCTTGCCGCGCTCGTACTGCCGGGTGATCTTGGACGCCCGCGACTCGTAGGACGCCAGGATCTCCGGCTTGCTCGGCGGGGTCTGGACGTCCGAGATGGACACCGTGACGCCGGAACGGGTGGCCCAGCGGAAGCCCAGGTCCTTCAACCGGTCCAGGGTCGCCGCCACCTCGATCTTCGGGTAGCGCTCGGCCAGGTCGTTGACGATCTGGCCCAGCTTCTTCTTGCCCACCTCGACGTTCACGAACGCGTAGTCGGTCGGCAGCGCCTCGTTGAACAGCGCACGGCCCAGCGTGGTCTCCAGCAGGAAGCTGCCGTCTGCACGCGCCTCGACGCCCTCCGGCGGCACGATGTCGCGGAACCGGATGGTGCACGGGGCACCGATCGCCAGCTCGTTGCGGTCGAAGGCCATGATCGCCTCGGACACCGACGCGAACACCCGGCCCGCGCCGATCGCCTTCGGCTGCTCCATGGTCAGGAAGTAGTGGCCGATCACCATGTCCTGGGTGGGCATGGTCACCGGACGACCGTCCGCCGGCTTCAGGATGTTGTTGGTGGACAGCATCAGGATCCGGGCCTCGGCCTGCGCCTCCGCGCTCAGCGGCAGGTGCACGGCCATCTGGTCGCCGTCGAAGTCGGCGTTGAAGGCGGTGCAGACCAGCGGGTGGATCTGGATCGCCTTGCCCTCGATCAGCTGCGGCTCGAACGCCTGGATGCCCAGCCGGTGCAGGGTGGGTGCACGGTTCAGCAGCACCGGGTGCTCGGAGATGACCTCTTCGAGGACGTCCCACACCACCGGACGCTGCCGGTCGACCATCCGCTTGGCGCTCTTGATGTTCTGCGCCAGGTTCAGGTCGTCCAGCCGCTTCATCACGAACGGCTTGAACAGCTCCAGCGCCATCGCCTTGGGCAGGCCGCACTGGTGCAGTTTGAGCTGCGGGCCGACCACGATGACCGAACGGCCCGAGTAGTCGACGCGCTTGCCCAGCAGGTTCTGCCGGAACCGGCCCTGCTTGCCCTTCAGCATGTCGGAGATCGACTTCAGCGGACGGTTGCCCGGCCCGGTCACCGGACGGCCGCGGCGTCCGTTGTCGAACAGCGAGTCGACGGCCTCCTGCAGCATCCGCTTCTCGTTGTTCACGATGATCTCGGGCGCGCCCAGGTCGAGCAGTCGCTTCAACCGGTTGTTCCGGTTGATCACCCGGCGGTACAGGTCGTTGAGGTCGGATGTCGCGAACCGGCCGCCGTCCAGCTGCACCATCGGACGCAGGTCCGGCGGGATCACCGGGACGGCGTCCAGCACCATGCCGGACGGGCTGTTCACCGTGTTCAGGAACGCCGAGACGACCTTGAGCCGCTTCAGCGCCCGGGTCTTGCGCTGGCCCTTGCCGGTGGCGATGATCTCGCGCAGCGAATCGGACTCGGCCTGCAGGTCGAAGGTGGCCAGGCGGTTCTTGATCGCCTCGGCACCCATGTAGCCCTCGAAGTACTTGCCGAAGCGCGTCTTCATCTCGCGGTAGAGGATCTCGTCGCCCTCGAGGTCTTGGACCTTGAGGTTCTTGAACCGGGTCCAGACCGCATCCAGCCGGTCGATCTCGCGCTGCGCGCGGTCGCGGACCATGCGCAGCTCGCGCTCGGCACCGTCGCGGACCTTCTTCTTGATGTCCGCCTTGGCGCCCTCGGCCTCCAGCTGCGCGAGGTCTTCCTCGAGCTTCGCCATCCGGGTGTTCACGTCGTTGTCACGACGCTGCTCCAGCTGCTTGCGCTCGACCTCGACCTTGGCCTCCAGCGACTGCTGGTCGCGGTGCCGGGCGTCCACGTCCACCGCGGTGATCATGTACGCGGCGAAGTAGATGACCTTCTCCAGGTCCTTCGGGGCGATGTCCAGCAGGTAGCCCAGCCGGCTCGGGACGCCCTTGAAGTACCAGATGTGGGTGACCGGCGCGGCCAGCTCGATGTGCCCCATCCGCTCGCGGCGGACGTTGGAGCGGGTCACCTCGACGCCACAGCGCTCGCAGATGATGCCCTTGAAGCGGACCCGCTTGTACTTGCCGCAGTAGCACTCCCAGTCCCGGGTGGGACCGAAGATCTTCTCGCAGAACAGGCCGTCGCGCTCCGGCTTGAGCGTGCGGTAGTTGATCGTCTCGGGCTTCTTGACCTCGCCGTGGCTCCACTCGCGGATCTGGTCCGCGGTGGCCAGCCCGATGCGCAGCTCGTCGTAGAAGTTCACGTCCAGCACGTGTTGTTCTCTCTCTCCTGGAAGGACTTGAGTCTGAGTTGTTGGCGACTGAGCGGTTGACTCAGACCTCGTCGAGGGCGGCGAACGAATCGGCGCCCGGGCGGCGGGACAGATCGATCCCGAACTCCTCGGCGGAGCGGAAATCGTCCTCGGAGTCACGAAGTTCGACGACCTGGCCGTCGGAGGACAACACCTCGACGTTCAGGCACAGCGACTTCATCTCCTTGACCAGAACCTTGAACGACTCCGGGATGCCCGGCTCGGGGATGTTCTCGCCCTTCACGATCGCCTCGTAGACCTTGACCCGGCCGGGGACGTCGTCGGACTTGATGGTGAGCAGCTCCTGCAGCGCCCAGGCGGCGCCGTAGGCCTCCAGCGCCCACACCTCCATCTCACCGAAACGCTGACCGCCGAACTGCGCCTTGCCGCCCAGCGGCTGCTGGGTGATCATCGAGTACGGACCGGTCGACCGGGCGTGGATCTTGTCGTCGACCAGGTGGTGCAGCTTCAGCATGTAGATGTAGCCGACGCCGACCCGCTCCGGGTACGGCTCGCCGGAGCGGCCGTCGAAGAGCTGGGCCTTGCCGCCGGCGTCCACCAGGTTCATCCCGTCGCGCTGCGGCAGGCCGTGCTCCAGCAGACCGGCGATCTCGTGCTCGTTGGCACCGTCGAACACCGGGGTGGCCAGCCGGGCATCGCCCTCGACCCGGCCCAGACCGACCTCCTTGAGCCGGTCGGCCCAGGGCTCGTCGACGTCCGCGACGTCCCAGCCGGTCTTGGCGACCCACCCGAGGTGGGTCTCCAGCACCTGACCGACGTTCATCCGGGACGGGACGCCCAGCGGGTTCAGCACGATGTCGACCGGGGTGCCGTCCTCCAGGAACGGCATGTCCTCGACCGGCAGGATCTTCGAGATGACGCCCTTGTTGCCGTGCCGGCCGGCCAGCTTGTCGCCGTCGGAGATCTTCCGCTTCTGGGCCACGTAGACCCGGACCAGCTGGTTCACGCCGGGGGGCAGTTCGTCACCCTCTTCGCGGTCGAACACCCGGACGCCGATCACCGTTCCGGTCTCGCCGTGCGGCACCTTCATCGAGGTGTCGCGGACCTCGCGGGCCTTCTCGCCGAAGATGGCGCGCAGCAGCCGCTCCTCCGGGGTGAGCTCGGTCTCGCCCTTCGGGGTGACCTTGCCGACCAGGATGTCGCCGGTGCCGACCTCGGCACCGATCCGGATGATGCCGCGCTCGTCGAGGTTGGCCAGCATGTCATCGCCGATGTTCGGGATGTCGCGGGTGATCTCCTCGGCACCCAGCTTGGTGTCGCGGGCGTCGATCTCGTGCTCTTCGATGTGGATCGAGGTGAGCACGTCGTCCTGCACCAGCCGCTGGGAGAGGATGATCGCGTCCTCGTAGTTGTGACCCTCCCACGGCATGAAGGCGACCAGCAGGTTGCGGCCCAGCGCCATCTCGCCGTTGTCGGTGCAGGCACCGTCGGCCAGCGGCGAGCCCACCTCGACCCGGTCACCGGCGGCGACCAGCGGACGCTGGTTGATGCAGGTGGCCTGGTTGGACCGGGTGAACTTGGCCAGCCGGTAGCTGCGGTAGCTGCCGTCGTCGTTGGCCACGTCGATGATGTCGGCGCTCACCGAGGTCACCACGCCCGGCTTCTCGGCCACCGTCACGTCACCGGCGTCGACCGCACCGCGGTACTCCATGCCGGTGCCGACGAACGGCGCCTCGTTGCGGATCAGCGGGACGGCCTGACGCTGCATGTTGGCACCCATCAGGGCGCGGGACGCGTCGTCGTGCTCGAGGAACGGGATCAGCGCGGTGGCCACCGAGACCATCTGGCGCGGTGAGACGTCCATGTACTGCACGTCGGCCGGCGCCACCTCGTCGGCGTCGCCGTGCTTCTTGCGGACCAGCACCCGGTCCTCGGCGAAGGCGCCGTCGGCGTCCAGGGTGGCGTTCGCCTGGGCGATGACGTAGCGATCCTCCTCGTCCGCGGTCAGGTAGTCGACCTGGTCGGTGACCCGGCCGTCGACGACCTTGCGGTACGGGGTCTCGATGAAGCCGAAGGCGTTCACCCGGGCGAAGGAGGCCAGCGAGCCGATCAGGCCGATGTTCGGACCCTCAGGAGTCTCGATCGGGCACATCCGGCCGTAGTGCGACGGGTGGACGTCACGGACCTCCATGCCGGCGCGGTCGCGGGACAGACCGCCCGGGCCGAGCGCGGAGAGCCGGCGCTTGTGGGTCAGGCCCGCGACCGGGTTGGTCTGGTCCATGAACTGCGACAGCTGCGAGGTTCCGAAGAACTCCTTCAGCGCCGCCGACACCGGACGGATGTTGATCAGGGTCTGCGGCGTGATCGCCTCGATATCCTGGGTGGTCATCCGGTCGCGGACGGTGCGCTCCAGCCGGCCCAGGCCGATCCGGAGCTGGTTCTGGATCAGCTCGCCCACGGTGCGCAGCCGGCGATTGCCGAAGTGGTCGATGTCGTCGGTCTCGACGATCAGGTCGCCGAGCTGCTCGCGACCCTCGTGCAGCGCCACCACGTAGCGGATCGCCGAGACGATGTCCTCGACGGTCAGCACCTGGGTGTCGAACGGCAGCGACAGGCCCAGCTTCTTGTTGATCTTGTAGCGGCCCACCTTGGCCAGGTCGTAGCGCTTCGGGTTGAAGTAGTAATTCTCCAACATCGCCTGCGCGGCCTCGCGGGTCGGCGGCTCGCCCGGACGCAGCTTGCGGTAGATGTCCAGCAGCGCCTCGTCGGTGTTGGCGGTGTGGTCCTTCTCCAGGGTGAGCCGGATCGACTCGTACTCGCCGAACTCCTCCAGGATCTGCTCATTGGTCCAGCCCAGGGCCTTGAGCAGCACGGTGACGTTCTGCTTGCGCTTGCGGTCCAGCCGGACGCCGACCATGTCGCGCTTGTCGACCTCGAACTCCAGCCAGGCGCCCCGGCTCGGGATCATCTTGCAGGTGAAGATGTCCTTGTCGGAGGTCTTGTCCGGGGTCTGCTCGAAGTAGACGCCGGGCGAACGGACCAACTGCGAGACCACCACCCGCTCGGTGCCGTTGATGACGAAGGTGCCCTTGTCGGTCATCAGCGGGAAGTCGCCCATGAACACGGTCTGGCTCTTGATCTCGCCGGTGTCGTTGTTCATGAACTCGGCGGTCACGAACAGCGGGGCCGCATAGGTGACGTCGCGGTCCTTGCACTCCTCGACCGAGTGCTTGGGATCCTCGAAGCGGTTGTCGCGGAAAGACAGCGACATGGTCTGCGACAGGTCTTCGATCGGGGAGATCTCCTCGAAGATCTCCTCCAGCCCCGACTTGGTGTTGATGTCGGTACGTCCCTCGGCGAGTGCCGCGGCGACCCGGGCCCGCCAGGCCTCGTTGCCGACCAGCCAGTCGAAGGACTCGATCTGCAGGTCGAGCAGATTCGGCACTTCGAGGGGTTCGGCGATCTTGGCGAACGAGATCCGCCCGGAGGCGGAGACGACGTTGGTGTTCTTCGACGCAGAGCGCGAGACGGCCAAGGTGATGGTCCTTCCAAGAAACCCGGTGTGAACCGGTTCTTTGCACGCAGAACGGCCCGCGTCAAATCACGGGTCGTAGGTGAGCGATGGGCAAACAAACACTATAGTCCATCGGACGCCGCTTGCCAACCCCTGTCCTCGTCGACCTCCTCGTCGGCGCGTCCGGGGCGGCGCCGCACGGCCTCCGATCGCCCGCGACCCGGCCGCGGAGCGCCTCGGATCGGCCGGATCGAGAGGACCGCGCGCGACCCGGCCTCCGGCAGGGCAGCGGGCGCCGGCCCAGGTTAGCAATTGCGCTGGTCCGGCCCGGGAACGAGAATGGCCCGGAAACACTGAATCGGTGTCCGCCTGGGGCAACGGGAGGAACCTCACCAGGCGAACACCGACCAGCAGTGCCCATCAACGACACTATCGGGGGGTTGTGTCGTCGACATCTCAATGACACCACTTACTTGACAGCCCTGTCAACTTCTCCATTTGGGCTGTCCATATCTTGGACATGCAGGTCTTGGAGGTCAGCGGCACGCTGCCAGCACTGGCTGGCTTTGCGGAATTTCTCCTGCTTCGCGTAGGCCCCGGCGGCCCTGACGAATGCCGCCCGAGCCTGCTCGGAATGGCCCAGATCGAGTTCGATCTCGGCCAGTAATTCCTCACCGCTGCCATTGCTCACCACCGCCGGGCGCATCGCCGGATCGGCCAGCAGCGCGGTGACCATTTCCGCGGCCTCGGTCGGCCGGCCCTCCAGCAGGGCCAGCTTGGCCTCGGCCTCGCGCAGTTCGAAGACGTCGAAAGTGGTTCCGATCAGGGTCAACCCGCCGCGGGCCACTTCGAGCATCTCGGGGACGCCGTCGGTGATGCCGGCGTCCAGCCGACAGTTGGCCGCCGATCGATTCAGCCGCAACCACAGCCGCAGGTCCCGCCGCGGATTCAGCACCTCCAGCGCCAGGTCGTGCCATTCGACGCCCTTGGCCACGTTGCCCGACTTGAACGCGGCGGTGCCCAGCGCCCAGTAGATGGCGCCCCGCGCGTGCGAGGACTCCACCTGCAGCGAGACGTCCTCCAGCCAGGTGCACAGCCGATCGGTCTCCGCGGTCGCCCGGCCAGCCTCCAATGCGGCGCTGATCAGGCACATCAGTGCGTCGGCCAGCACGATCGGCGGGGCCCCACGGGCCAATTCGACGGCCTGCCCGGCATGCACCAGGGCCATCGGCAACTCGTCGCCCACCCGGTGCGCGGTGGCCGACAGGCACAGCGCCTGGGCCCGCAGGGTGGGCGATGCCGCCGCCACCTGGTGCCGCGCCAGCGACTCGGCGAAGTGGATGGCGTCCACGAACTCACCCTCGGCCAGGGCGGCCTGGGCGCGGACGTACAGCGCCTGCCAATGCCGCTCCGGCTGCCCGGCCTCCAGCGCCGCGGTCGCGGCCCGGGTGGCCAACTCCCCCGCGGTCGTCCAGTCGCGGTCGTACCAGGCACGCTCGGCGACCAGCAGGTGCTCCAGCGCCAGCGTGTTGTCGTAGCTGTCGATCGGTTCGGGCAAGGACGGCTCCATGCCGAGTTCGTCCGCAGTCACTCCCAGCCGCATGGCCAGGAACTCGACGACATCGGGCGGGGCCGCTCGACGCCCGCTCTCCAGATGCGAGATATAGCTACCGGTGTAGCGATCCCCGCCGAGTTCGGCCTGCGACATACCGAGCCGTTTGCGAGTCGCCCGCAACCGAGCGCCAAACCCGTCTTGGGTCAGCGAAGCGGTCAAGACACACCTCCTCGGGGCTTTTTCCAACCTAGTCTGACTACCAGTTGACCCTAGTCTGACTACTAGTTGACAGCTTCGTCAAGTCCCGGTAGTTTTTGTCAACACCGAGACCCAAGACATCCTCCCAGGGGGGAAAATGAACAAGACAATCCGTAAGGCGCTCATTGCCACCGCGGTGCTCCTCGCCATCTCCACCGTCCCCGTTGCTTCGCATGCGTCGAACCAGGCGGGCGGCTTCGGCGATTGGCCCGTCAGCCGGTCGTACCGCTGACCCACTAGCTAGCCCACCCACCCCCGCAAGACAGATCGGCGGCGGACCACCGTGTCCGCCGCCGATTTCTGCATGCCCGCTCGGGACTCCGCCGGTCCGCCGGCCGGCTCGCGTCCGCCGGAAACGACTCGGCGGTGGAACCCCCTGAGGGGTTCCACCGCCGAGTGGGTGGTACGAGTGAGTCAGCTCACTTGACCGAGACGGCAGCGCCGGCGGCCTCCAGGGCCTCCTTCGCCTTCGCCGCGGCGTCGCGGGCGACCTTCTCCAGGACGGTCTTCGGGGCACCCTCGACCAGATCCTTGGCCTCCTTGAGGCCCAGGCCGGTGAGCGCGCGCACCTCCTTGATGACCTGGATCTTCTTGTCGCCGACGGACTCGAGGATCACGTCGACCTCGGAGCTCTCCTCCTCGGCCTCGACGACCTCGACGCCGCCACCGGCGGGCGCGGCGGCGGCAACGGCCACCGGAGCGGCAGCGGTCACGCCGAAGGTGTCCTCGAACTGCTTCACGAACTCGGAGAGCTCGATCAGGGTCATCTCCTTGAAGGCGTCAAGGAGTTCGTCGGTGCTGAGCTTCGCCATGATGTGTTCCTTTCGTTTTACTTCGATGCAGCGTCAGCCGCGTCTTCGGTGGCCTCCGCAGCGGGCGCTGCATCGGTTGCCGGGGCGTCCCCGGCCTGCTTCTGCTCGGACAGGGCTGCCAGGGCGCGAGCGGCCTGGCTGAGCGGGGCGGCGAACAGGCCAGCGGCCTTCGCCAGATTGCCATTCATGGCACCGGCCAGCTTCGCGAGCAGAACCTCGCGAGACTCCAGATCGGCCAGCTTCTTAACCCCGTCGGCGTCCAGGACACGACCGTCCATGACGCCAGCCTTGATGACCAGATGCGGGTTCGCCTTCGCGAAGTCACGCAGTCCCTTGGCGACGGTAGCAACGTCACCGGAGATGAACGCGATCGCCGTCGGGCCGGCGAGGTGATCCTCCAGGCCGTCGATGCCCGCCTCGCGGGCGGCGATCGTGGTCAGCGTGTTCTTCGCAACGGCATAGGTGGCGTCCTCACCCAAGGACCTGCGCAATTCCTGCAGGCTCTTCACGGTGAGACCGCGGTACTCGGTCAGTACAGCGGCAGCCGCGTTGGTGAAGCTGTCCTTCAGCTCCGCAACGGCTGCGGCCTTATCGGCCCTCGCCATGAGTCTCCTTCCCACTTCCGTTGATCTGCCTCGGACATGGAAAAACCCCGGCGCGCAGGGCTACCCGGGGCGAACTCGTGACGAGCTGTTCTGGAGTACCTGCGCGGGCGATCGTTGATCCTTAGGGCACCGAGTGGTGCCACCAGCGGTCTTCGGCTCCGCTCAGTCTATGACACGGCGTCCGAGGCGGCCAAATCGGCGCGTTGACTCATCCAAGATGCCCGCGTAGCGCGAGTCGTTGACTCATCGGAAGTTGCCCGCGTGGGATCGGTGACGGATGGAGCTCACGTTGGCGGCACGGAAGGCGATCACGAAGGCCCAGTTGGCGAAGTGGCCGAAGGCGACCAAGACCGAGAAGGGGGCGATCCTGGACGCGGTGTGTGAGGTGACCGGGTGGCATCGTGACCATGCCCGCAAGGCGATCCGGACCATGCTCACCCGACCCGAGCCTGGCCCACGCCAACCCCGGGTGCCGGTCCAGCGTTACGACCAAACAGCGGTGGAGTTGCTCACCCAGTGCTGGGCTGTGCTGGACGGGCCCTGCGGGAAACGGCTCCGACCCGCACTCGACCAGACACTGGCCAACCTGGCCCGACACGGCCACCTCGACACCGTGCCAGCCGAGGTCGTCGACCAGGTCCGGGCCATGTCCGCAGCCACCATCGACCGCCGCCTCGCCCCGGCCCGCACCGGGCTGGTCGCCCAGAAGGGCTTGTCCCATACCCGGCCCGGATCGTTGTTGAAGACCTCGATCCCGTTGAAGACCTGGGCCGAGTGGAACGACACCATCCCCGGCTTCCTGCAGATCGACCTGGTCGGTCATGAAGGCGGCGACAACAACGGCCCGTTCCACTACAGCCTCGACGCCACCGACATCGCCACCGGCTGGACCGAAACCATCACCGTGCACTCCAAGGGCGAACGGATCGTCGCCGCCGGCCTGGAACAACTCCACACTGAGGTGTGTCCTTCCGTTCGGACGGTGGCCTTGAATGGGACATTTGGTTCCAGGGAGGTAGGTCATTGTGGGGAAGTATCGGAAGTTTACTGCCGAGTATCGGTTAGAGGCGGTGCGGATGGTGGTTGACACGAGCCGGCCGATCGCGCAGGTGGCTCGTGATCTGGGTATCAACGAGGGCACGCTGGGGAACTGGGTGGCGAGGTATCGTGCCGATAACCCGGCCAGTGAGGAACTCAGTGTGGATGAGCGGGCCCGGTTGAAGGAGTTGGAGCGGGAGAATCGCGAGCTCCGGCTGGAGCGGGATTTCTTAAAAAAAGCGGCAGCCTTCTTCGCGAGGGAGCAACAGTGACTCAGCGGTACGAGTTCATCGCTGCGGAGAAGGCAACCGTGAATAGCCCGTTCCCGGTGCGGTCGATGTGCCGTTGGCTGGGCGTATCGCCGTCGGGCTTCTACGACCACGAGCGTGCGGTGCCGTCGGCGCGGGCCCGCCGGCGGGCCGTGGTCGCCGATTACGTCCGGGCCGCGTTCCAGCGTGGCCGCGGCACCTACGGGGTCCGCCGGGTGCACGCCCTGGTGACCGCCAGCACCGACCCTGTGGTGGCTGGCTGCTCGCTCAACCTGGTCCGGGCGATCATGGCCGAGCTCGGCTTGGCCGGCTGCCAGCCGCGCGCCTACCGCACCACCACCCAGGCCGACCCGGACCCGGACACCACGCCGCCGGACCTGCTCGGCCGCGACTTCACCGCCACCCAGCCCGGCGTCAAGCTCGTCGGGGACATCACCTACATTCGTACCTGGGCCGGCTGGCTGTATCTGGCCACCGTGATCGACTGCTGCACCCGCGAGGTCATCGGCTGGTCGATGGCCAGCCACATGCGCGCCGACCTGGTCTGTGACGCTGTCACGATGGCCCACGACAAAGGCGCCGTCGAACCCTGTGGTTCCCCCCGAATCGTGGAGGACTTCTCTATGCGGCTTCCCGGGCGGGGGCCGTGGTGGTCTCGTAGGTGATCGGGCTCATCATGCCGATGGTGCTGTGTCGGCGGTCGTGGTTGTAGAACCCGTAGCACCAGTCCAGCACAACGGCCTGGGCCTGGCGGGGGTTGGCGAACTCGTGTCGTGAGAGGACTTCCCATTCCAGGCTGCTGAAGAACGCCTCGGCAGCGGCGTTGTCGAAGCAGGAGCCGACCCGACCCATCGACTGACGGATGCCGAGCTTGCGACACAGCTTGGTGAACACCTTCGCCGTGTAGGTGGAGCCCCGGTCGGTATGGAAGATGACCCGCTTGGAGTCGTCGTCACGCCAACCGGGCTGGTTCACCGCGTCGACGCCGCCGCGAGCCGCGACGGCCATCTTGATCGCTGAACAGGCCAGCTCGGCATCGGGATGCAGCCCGGTCGCGGCACCGAGCAGACGCCGCGAGTACAGGTCGATCACGGTCGCCAAATACAGCTTCGGGCCGGGGCGACCGTGCTCATCGACGGTGGGGATCTCGGTCATGTCACCCACCCACTTGGTGTTGGGCCGATCCGCTGTGAAGTCCCTCCTGAGCAGGTCGGGAAACGTGGGTGCAGTCTTGTCCTGCCTTGTCAGACCGTTGCGACGACGGATTCGCCGTGCCACCAAGCCCAGCCGGTGCATCGAGTCCGCGACGGTCTTCTCGCTCACCTTCCAACCGTCATCGATCAGGTCGGCATGCAACCGCGGGGAGCCGTGCAGCCCCCGAGCCTTCTTGAATGCGACCGCCACGGCGCGGTCGATGGTGTCGCGGCGACGATCCCGCGGCGTGTGCAGGCCACTGGCTGCGGACGGTCCCATGGCTCGGGTGATCCACTTGTAGAACCAGGCCACAGACACCCCGAGCAGGGCACAAACGATCGTGTGCGGCACCCGGTAGTTGGTCCTCTGGTCAGCGATGAAGCGTGCCACGCTCACTTCGTCGCCTCCTTCACCCACAGGACCACGGATCGCTTGAGGACATCACGCTCCATCCGCAACTCGGCGTTCTCCGCCCGCAGCCGCTTCAACTCCTCGAAGTCATCCGTGGACAACTCGCCGCGACCCTCACCGGCCTGCCGGGCCCGAGCCACCCAGTTGCCCAGGGTGCCCTCGTTCACACCCAGGTCGCGAGCGATCTGCGCGATCGGCTTCCCAGTCTCCTCGACGATCCGGACAGCTCCCTCACGGAACTCCTGGTCGTACTTCTTCCGCTTCTCTGACATCGCTACTCCTTATAGCTGATGCCTCTACGGTCCGGGGGGAACCTCACCCGGCGCGATCTTCCATTCCGACCGTGGCACCCAATACACCAGCAGCCAGTTCGCCAGCCATCTGAAAACGCTGGATATGCGGTCCTCGATGGGTCGCCGCGGGCAATGCTGGGACAACGCCCTCGCCGAGTCGTTCTTCGCCGCGTTGAAGAACGAACTCGTCTACCGCACCTCGTTTCCCACCCAGCAACACGCCCGCCGCGCCATTGCGGAATATATCGAAGTGTTCTACAATCGGATCAGGATCCATTCCGCGCTCGGCTACAAGACGCCCGCCGAAACCGCGCAGGAACACCGGCAAACATCAACCAAAGCAGCGTAAAACACAAAAAGTCACCGTCCGAAAATTCGGAAACACATCACACCGGCGCGAAAGTGTCGAAACGCTACGACACCGCCACCACACCCCTGGACCGGCTCCTCGGCCACCACCACGACCTGCTCGACCCCCACGACCGGGCCCGGCTCGGCGCCCTGCACCACGACACCGACCTGCTCGGACTCAAACACCAGATCAGCGACATCCAAGGCAACCTGCTCGAACTCGCCCGCCGCCGCGGCCAAGTCCAACGCCGCGCCAAGACCAACCACGTCTACCTCAGCCGCACCAAAATGGGCACCCGCACACGGGCAACTTCAGATGAGTCAACGACTCCCGCTACGCGGGCATCTTGACATGAGGCATCAGGATCGGGGGCCTCCCTCGCGCTCGCCTAACTACTTAGCGCTCGCTGAACTCAGCGAGCCCGAAGTAGTTAGGCGAGCGTTCGGTGGACGGACGGTCGGTTGTGCGGTCTGCGACCATTCTCGGATGAGCGGAATACAGCTGCGTGACTACACCGAGGACGACGCCGCGCCGACCCTGAAGGTGTTCCGGGACGCGGTGACGGTCACCGGTGCGCAGCGCTACACCGCCGAGCAGGTGGTCGCCTGGGCAGGGCCGCCGGAGGACAACCTGCCGGCCTGGCATGCGGCGCGATCGGCTCCGGCGACGATCATCGCAGTGATCGACAACACCGTGGTCGGCTTCTCCGACCTCGACGCACAGGGTTACATCGACATGCTGTTCGTGTCGCCCGAGTTCGGACGCCGTGGCGTGGCGGGCCGGCTCCTCGACGAGGTCGAATCACGCGCGCGATCGGCGGGCCTGGACGCCCTCACGGTCAGCGCCAGCCTGCTGCTGCGTCCGCTGCTTGAGCGCCGCGGGTTCGTCGTGGAGGAACAGCTGGCTCCGGTGGTGAACGCGGTGACCCTGGTCAGTTTCGCGATGCGCAAGCGCCTCTGACCTCCCCGGCGCTCGCCTAACTATTTGGGGCTCGCTGAGTTCAGCGAGCCCCAAATAGTTAGGCGAGCGTTTGGACGGGGAGCGACAGAAGCCCGGACGTGGAACGGCCCGGCGTCCGATGGGGACGCCGGGCCGCGACGTTCGTGCGAGTTCGGTCGGCTCAGACCTCGGCGGGCTTCGTCCGGGTCGGGTCGACGCCGACGCCCGGGCTCATCGTCGACGCCACGGTGACCTTCTTCAGGTACCGGCCCTTCGAGGACGACGGCTTGAGCCGCAGCACCTCGTCCAGGGCGGCGAAGTAGTTCTCCGCCAGCTTCTCGGGCGCGAAGGACGCCTTGCCGACGATGAAGCACAGGTTGGCGTGCCGGTCGACGCGGAACTCGATCTTGCCGCCCTTGATGTCGGCGACGGCCTTGGCCACGTCCATGGTGACGGTGCCGGTCTTCGGGTTCGGCATCAGGCCACGCGGGCCGAGCACCCGGCCGATGCGTCCGACCTTGCCCATCATGTCCGGGGTGGCCACGACGGCGTCGAAGTCGAAGTAGCCGCCGGAGATCTTCTGGATCAGGTCGTCGGCACCCACCTCGTCGGCGCCGGCCGCGACGGCCTCCGCAGCCTTCTCACCGGTGGCCAAGACGAGGACCCTTGCCGTCTTGCCGGTGCCGTTGGGAAGGTTCACGGTGCCGCGGACCATCTGGTCCGCCTTCCGCGGATCGACACCGAGCCGCATCGCGACCTCGACCGTCTCGTCGAATTTGGCGCTGGCGTTGTTCTTGACGATCGCCAGGGCCTCCTCCGGGGTGTAGAGCTGGGTCGCGTCGCGGTTGTCTGCGGCGGCCCGGTAAGCCTTGCTGCGCTTCATGTTCTGGTCTCCTTGTGATGTCGGCCCCGTGTGGCCGATCTGCCAGGTGCGGTACGGACGACGTCCTGCCGCGGGGTTTGGTGTTCAGTTCCGAGGTCTCGACAAGCTCGACCAACGGATGCCTGATGTCAGCCGTCGACGGTGATGCCCATGGAACGGGCGGTGCCCTCGACGATTTTGGCGGCGGCCTCGATGTCGTTGGCGTTCAGGTCGGGCAGCTTGGTGGTGGCGATCTCGCGCACCTGGGCGGCGGTGATGCTGCCGACCTTGTCGGTGTGCGGACGCGCGGAGCCGCTCTTCACGCCGGCGGCCTTCTTGATCAGCTCAGCGGCCGGCGGGGTCTTGGTGACGAACGTGAAGGTCCGGTCTTCGTAGATGGTGATCTCGACCGGGATCACGTTGCCGCGCATGGCTTCGGTTTCTGCGTTGTACCGCTTGCAGAACTCCATGATGTTGACGCCGTGCGGGCCGAGCGCGGTGCCGACCGGCGGAGCCGGGGTCGCCGCACCCGCGTTCAGGGCGACCTTGACGATGGCCGCTACCTTCTTCTTGGGAGGCATGTGTGGGTCCTTAACTCGTTGTGTTTCGGGTTCGCGAACTAGACCTTGGCGATCTGGTTGAACGTCAGGTCGACCGGGGTCTCCCGACCCAGGATCTCCACCAGCGCCTTGAGCCGCTGGCTGTTCGCGTTGATCTCGGTGATCGTCGCGTGCACCCCGGAGAAGGGGCCGTTGACGACCATGACGGAGTCTCCGACCTTGAAGTCGGCGACCTCGACCTTGCGGGTGCGCTTCTTCGGCCCGGACGCCGCGGCTGCGGCCTTGGCCAGCGCGGCCGGGGCCAGCATCTTGTGCACCTCGTCCAGGGACAGCGGCACCGGAGCGTTGGCGTGGGCCACGAAGCCGGTCACCGACGGGGTGTGCCGCACCGCGGCCCAGGACGCGTCGGTCAGCTCCATACGGACCAGCACGTAGCCGGGCAGCACCGTCCGGGTGACCGTCTTGCGGGTGCCGCTGCGGGTCTCGACGACCTCTTCGGTGGGCACCACGGTCTCGAAGATGTACTCCTCCATGCCGAGCGTCTTCACCCGGGAATCCAGGTTCTGCTTCACCCGGTTCTCCATGCCGGAGTAGGTGTGGATGACGTACCAGTCGCCGATCTGGCCGCGCAGTTCCTCGCGCAGCGCCTCCAGGACGGCCTCGTCGCTGGCGTCGCTCTCCGCGTCGTCCTCGGCGGCCGGCTCGGGCTCGCTGAGGTCGATCGAGAGGCCGTCGTCGTCGGGCTCGTCGGTGGAGTCGACGCCCAGATCGACCTCGAAGTCGTCCGAGGGTGCGGCAGCGTCGGCCGGACCGAGATCGATCTCGAAGTCGGGCTCGTTGGTGGCATGCGTATCAGACACAGTGTTGCTTCTCTCGTTGACTTCTCTGCTCAGCCGAAGATCTGCAGCAGGCCCCAGCCGAACAGCAGGTCCAGGGCACTGACGTAGAGGATGATCAGCAGAACGAAGACCAGCACGACGATGAAGTACTGCCGCAGCTGGGTCGCCGTCGGCCAGACCACCTTGCGGAGCTCCCCCGCCGACTCGCGGACGAAGCCGACCGGTGTGGTGCGCTTCTTGGCCCGGGCGGTTCCACCCGCGCGCCGCTTCGGGGTCGCATGGCCCTTGGTGCCGCTCGAAGTCTCTTCCGCCGGCGACGATTTGCGGACCGGACGGCTGCTCGCCGCCGCTCGCGCTACCTCACGCGCCGGATCCTGGGCAGCCGGAACGCCGCTTTCGCTTTCGGCATTGTCCTTGTCCGCCACACACGATCCTTCGCACTCGACCCGTCCCAGCAGGGCAAGAGGGACTTGAACCCCCAACCTGCGGTTTTGGAGACCGCTGCTCTGCCAATTGAGCTATTGCCCTTCGTGGTGCCCCGGCCTCAGATCGCGCCCGGTGCCTTGTGGGCTCCGCACCCACCCGCCTGGTTGAGCGCTGTGGGCATGGGCCATCTGAGGTGAGGCCACCAAGACAAGAAGTCTAGCGGGCTTGCCGGGCCGCGTCGAACCGAGACCGGCTCAGCCTCGCCGGACGTCCGCGATCGCCGCGCAGACGTGGTCGACGTTGGCCTCGTTGAGCGCGGCGACGCAGATTCGTCCCTTGTCGGTGCCGTAGACGCCGTGCCGTTCGCGCAGGGCGATCATCTGCTCCTTGGTCAGGCCGGAGTAGCTGAACATGCCGACCTGGGTGGCGATGAAGCCCATGTCGGTGATGCCGGCCGCCTCCAGCCCGCTGACCAGCCGCAGCCGCATCGCCTTGATCCGGTCGCGCATGGCCCCCAATTCCTCGATCCACAAGGCCCGCAGCTCGGGGTCGATGAGCACGGTGGCGGCCAACTGTGCACCGTGGGTGGGCGGGTTGGAGAAATTGGTCCGGATCACGATCTTGTCCTGGGAGAGCAGCCGGGCCGCCTCCTCGGCGTCCGCGCAGACCACCGACAGCGCCCCGACCCGCTCGCCGTAGAGGCTGAGGCTCTTGGAGAACGAGGTGGATACCAGCACCGGCAGGCCGGTCTCGGCGAAGCGGCGGACGACGGCGCCGTCGGCGTCCAGCGACTCGGAGAGGCCCTGGTAAGCCATGTCGAGGAAGGGCACCAGGCCGGCGGCGGTGACGGTCTCGATCACCCGCTCCCACTGCTGCGGGGTCAGGTCGTAGCCGGTCGGGTTGTGGCAGCAGGCATGCAGCACCACGACGGTTCCGGACGGGGCTGCGGCCAGGTCGGCCAGCATGCCCTCGATGTCGACGCCGTTGGCGGCGGCGTCGTAGTAGCGGTAGGTCTCGACGGTGAAGCCGGCCCGGGTGAACAACGCCTCGTGGTTCTCCCAGGACGGGTCGGAGATCAGCACCTTCGCGTCCGGGTCGAAGCGGCGCAGGAAGTCGGCGCCGATCTTCAACGCGCCGGTTCCGCCCAGCGCCTGGACGGTGACCACCCGGCCCTCGGCGACCGCCGGGGAGTCGGCACCGAAGACCAGCTCACGGACCGCCTTGGTGTAGCCCGGCAGCCCGTCGATCGGCAGGTAGCCGCGCGGCTTCGGGTCCTCGGCCAGTCGCTGCTCGGCCCGCCGGACGCACTCCAGCAGCGGCAGCTTGCCGGTGGCGTCCTGATAGACGCCCACCCCGAGGTTGACCTTTTTCGGGTTGGTGTCGGCGACGAAGGCCTCGGTGAGGCCCAGGATCGGGTCGCGCGGGGCAAGCGGAACTGCGCTGAAGAGGGACATGGCCCTCAGTCTAGGGTCACGCCGACCAGCACGGGCTCGGGCACCAGCGTGACGCCGAAGGCATCCCGGACGCCGTCGCGGATCTGCCGGGCCAGGGCGAGCAGGTCGCCGCTGCCGGCTCCCCCGCGGTTGGTGATCGCCAGGGTGTGCTTGGTCGACAGGGTGGCCGGCGGGGTGCCGAAGCCCTTGTGGAAGCCGGCGGCCTCGATCAGCCAGGCGGCGCTGGTCTTGACCCGTCCGTCGGCCTGCGGGAACCGCGGGGCCTGGTCGGGCAGGGTCGCGGCCGCCTCGGCGTCCAGGATCGGGTTGGTGAAGAACGAGCCGGCGCTCCAGGTGTCGTGGTCGTCGGCGTCCAGCACCATGCCCTTGCCGCGGCGCAGTTCCAGGACGGCCTCGCGGACGTCCGTCATCGGGGCCCGGCCCCGGCCGTCCAACTCGAGCCAGCGGGACAGTTCGCCGAACCGGATCGGGGTGGACAGGGTGCCCTGGCGGAACTGGAAGGTGACGCTGAGCACGACGTAACGGCCGGGCTCGGACTTGAACCGCGACGTCCGGTAGCCGAAGCCGCAGTCGCCAACGGCGAAGGTGCGGAAGCTGCCGGTCTGCCGGTCCCAGGTGCGCACCGACCACAGCCAGTCGGCCACCTCTTGGCCGTAGGCGCCGACGTTCTGGATCGGGGTGGCGCCGACGCTGCCCGGGATGCCGGAGAGGGCCTCGATGCCGCGCCACTCCTGGGCGATGGCGTGGGCGACGAAGTCGTCCCAGTTTTCACCGGCGGCGACCTGGATGACGGCTCCCCCGCACATCGCGGCGCCGGGCTCGTCGATGGTGCAGGAGCCGCCGGCCAGTTCGATGCCCTTGGTGGCGACGTGCACGACGGTGCCGTCGAAGCCGTCGTCGCCGACCAGCACGTTGGAGCCGCCGCCGAGGATCAGCAGCGGCTCGCCGGCCGCGTCGGCGTCCCGGACGGCGGCGACCAGCTCGTCCTCGGTGGTGGCCTCGATCCAGCGGCGGGCCGGTCCGCCGACCCGCAGCGTGGTGTGGTCGGCCAGCCGGGTCGTGCTGCCGGCGATCAGGTCAGTCAATGCGCACCTCCGCCTTGGCGCCGCCGAGCACCTTGGCGCCGTCGAAGAGTGCCTCGATGGTGACGGTGGCGATGCCGTCCTCCACCTTCGTCACGGTACCCCCGAAGGTCACCGTGGAGCCGTCCGCGGTGTCCGGCACCGGGACCGACTTGACGAAGCGGACGTAGTAGCTGAGCACCCGGCCCGGGTCGCCGCACCAGTCGGTGACCACCCGCAGCGCGCTGCCCATGGTGAGCATGCCGTGGGCGATCACGTCCGGGAGGCCGAGCTCGGCGGCCGCACGATCGGAGTAGTGGATCGGGTTGAAGTCGGTGGACGCGCCGGCGTAGCGGACCAGCGTGCTCCGGGTGAAGGCGGTGGTGATGCTCGGCAGCACGGTGCCGACCTGGACGTCGGTCATGCCACCTTCTCCTCGGGCCAGCTGTGCAGCAGGGTGGACGCGGCGTCGCAGACCCGCTCGCCGTCGGCGTCCAGGGTCACGGTGATGGAGATGAAGGCGCTGGTGCCGCGGGCCCGGACCCGGTCGATGGTGAGGGTGGCGGTGACGGCGTCCCCGACCCGCAGCGGACGGCTCCAGCTGAACCGCTGGTCGGTGTGCACGGTGCTGCTCAGCGACAGTTCCAGCTCTGGATCGTCGAACATGGCGCCCCAGGCGGCCGAGGACAGCACCGCCGCGAAGGTGGGCGGTGCGACGGCGTCCGGGCCGGCGCAGGCGGGGTTGTCCGCGTCCCCGAGAGCGGCTGCGAACTCGGCGACCTTGGCGGCGCTCACCAGGTAGGGCGCGGTCGGCGGGTAGGTCCGTCCGACGTGGATGTCGCTGATCATGGCCACAGGGTAGTGCGTGGGGACCGACCCGGTCGGGTGGCGTCGCCCGGCGATCTCGGGAACGGTGATTCCTCGACGGGGACGGCGGACCCTGGGAACCGGCGATGTCGACCCTGGGAACCGGCGATGTCGACCCTGGGAACCGGCGATGTCGAGATCGCTGCTCGATCGCGGGAAACCTCGCCGATCTCGTGTAGCGACCCGAAACCGGCGGGCCTTCCCACCAGCGGTGTGCGATCTCGACATCGCCGACCCATTCGGTCGGCACCGGGGGCGCCACCCCCGCTCGCCCAACGGTCCAGCACTCGCCGAGCTGTCCAGCACTCGTCCAACTATCCAGCGCTCGCCCAACTATCCAGCACTGGCCCAACTGTCCAGCGCTCGTCCAACTGTCCAGCGCTCGCCGAGTTCAGCGAGCCCGAAATAGTTAGGCGAGCGCAGGGTGGCGGACGATGGTGCGGGCACGCGAAGAGGGCCGCCCGCGTGTGCGGGCGGCCCTCTTGGCTACGCTCAGCGAGTCTCGCGGTGCGCGGTGTGCAGGTGGCACTTGGGGCAGAACTTCTTCAACTCAAGACGATCCGGGTCGTTACGCCGGTTCTTCTTGGTGATGTAGTTGCGCTCCTTGCACTCGGTGCACGCCAAGGTGATCTTCGGACGAATCTCCGACTGCTTCTTGGCCATCGCGGTTGCTCTCTCTCGTCTTGCAGTTGCCGGTCCTTGGTAGCGGGAGCGGGACTCGAACCCGCGACACAGCGATTATGAGCCGCTTGCTCTACCGCCTGAGCTATCCCGCCGCCCGTTCGGAGTACCCAACCGGGCATGATGGGCGGTTATTCCACCAACTCCAAACGCAGAGCCCCCATGCGGAATCGAACCGCAGACCTTCTCCTTACCATGGAGACGCTCTGCCGACTGAGCTATAGGGGCCTGGACCGCGTGAAACACTACACGAGGGATCGCGTCGTGCTCAAATCGGCCACGTCGGCGTGGCGCGGCGCTACCCCTCGACGGCGCCCACCGGGGTGATCTCGGCGAAGCCGAGCCGCCGGTACAGGTGCAGCGCTTCGCCCGCGGACTCCTCTTGGACGTTCAGCGCCATGCTCTCCCAGCCCTTGTCGTGGCAGGCTTGCCCGGCCGACAGCAACAGCAGGCTGCCCAGCCCGCGGCGCCGGTGGTCGGGATGGACGAACAGCTCGATCACGAACGGCACCGCCGGGATGCCCTCCCAGGGCGGGCTGGTCACCGTCTGAACGCAGCCGATCAGGTTGCCGTCGGCGTCCTGGACGACCAGGGACGCCTCCTCGACCGGAATGCCGTACTCACCGTCGAAGACGCCCTCCATCTCCTCGACGGCGTCCTCCAGGTCGACCGCGGCCGCACCCTTGGGGTAGGAGTCCCAGTACAGCGCGCCCAGCGCCTCGGCGTCCGAGGGCGCCTGGGGCCGGAGGGTGATCCCGGCCGGAGTCTCCGGCGCGGGCAGGGGCAAGCCACACTGCATCAGCATGGGGCCAGCTTAAGAGGTTCCACAGGTAGTGCGGTCGAGTTGGGCGTCGTTCCAGTGCGTGCCTGAGTGCCGCCGACGAGCGAAGTCGTGGCGGAACCACGTCGAGTGAGAAGAAGGTGCTCAGGTGCGTGCAGGGCGGCGGCGCGGGAAGCTGCCGGCCGGACGGCACCTGTCACCGTCCGGGAGCCTCGGCACGGCCAACCGACAGCCCTGCCGGCACGGTCGGCAGCATCGCGACCGCGAGAGCGTCCGACCGGACCGGATCGCGACCTCGGCTGGAGTTCGGGAGCGACATGAGGACGGGGTTGCGTGGGACGATAGGAACCGTCCCCATCGTCCCACCGAGGAGCGAGACGGCCGACGACGAGGTCGCGTGGGACGAAAAGAACCGTCCCCATCGTCCCAGGAACGGAGCGAGATGACCGACCAGAAGTTCAGCGCCGACTATGCGGTGCTCGGCGTCGGGTCGATCGCGGAGGCGATCGTCACCGGGCTGTGCGACGGGGTGGACGCGCCGCCGCGAGTCGTGCTGTCCCCGCGGAGCCGGAAGCGCAGCGCGCGGCTGGCGGAGCGCTACCCCACCGTCCGGGTGGCCGCGGACAATCAGCAGGCCGCCTCGTCCGCGGCGACGGTGCTGCTGTGCCTTCGCCCCCAGGACGCCGAGGCGGCGCTGGCCTCGATTCGGCTGGACCAGAGGCAGCGGGTGGTGAGCGCGATGGCGTCCTTCTCGTCCGAGCACCTGGCGCAGTTGATCGGGCCGGTGGCGGAGATCTCCCGGGCGATCCCGGCGGCCGCGGTGGCGGAACGAAGCAGCGTGACACCGCTGTACCCGCCCGGTTCCGCGGCGCAGCAACTGTTCGACGGGCTGGGCGGCTCGATGCCGCTGGCGTCCGAGAACCTGCTGGACGCCACCTCGGTGGCCAGCGCCACGGTCGCCGCCCACCTGGCCTACCTGGAGACGATCAGCGTCTGGCTGGCCGGCCAGGGCGTCGAGCTGGACGACGCGCAGCGGCTGCTGGCGTCGGTGTTCGCCGGCGCCACCGCCGGGTTCGCGCACAGCACGGACTTCACCGCCCTGGCCCGGCAGCACGCCACTCCGGGCGGGCTGAACGAGCATCTGGTGGACGCCCTGCGCGCCGCGGGACTGTACGACACCGTGGCGCACTGCCTAGACGACATGCTGGCTCATCTGTCGACGTCGTAGCGCCGGTTCGTTGGTCGAGCTTGTCGAGACCGCGCTGGGACAGGTTTCGACAAGCTCAACCAGCGGAACTCGACGTTGGTCGAGCTTGTCGAGACCGCGCTGGAACAGGTTTCGACAAGCTCAACCAGCGACATTGCTCACATCAGGTGCGGACGAAGATCTCCACTCGGCGGTTGAGTTGGCGTCCGGCCGGGTTGTCCTTGCCGTTGAGCTGGTTGGGCGCCACCGGCTTGGCCTCGCCGTAGCCCTTGGCGGTCATCGGCGCCGACACGCCGCGCTGCCGCAGCGCCTGCTCCACCGAGGCGGCGCGGCGTTCGGACAGGCCCTGGTTGTAGGAGTCGGTGCCGATGGCGTCGGTGTGGCCGCTGATCCGGATCTGGCTGTTGCCCACCTTGCCCAGCGCCTGGGACACCCTGTCGAGGGTGTCGGCGGCGTCGGCGCGGATGTTGTCCTTGTCGAAGTCGAACAGCACCCCGTCGGCCAGGGTGATCACGAACCCGCAGATGTTCACCTTGGGCAGCAGCTGGACGACCGGCGGGAACTTGCCCAACGGCGGGACGGGCGGCAGCGGATCGGCCGGCACATCGCCGGAGAAGGTCGGGCCGACCACGTTCGCGGTGCCGTTGCCGTCGTTGGCGATGGACACCTGGCCGTCGACGTAGGTGCCCGAGCCGTTGCCGTCGTTGGTGATCGAGACCTTGCCGCTGACGTACGTGCCGGAACCGTCCCCTGAGTTGGTGATCGACTCGGTCTTGCTCACGTACGTGCCGCCACCCTTGCCGTCGATGGTGACCGACAGGTCGGCGTCCACGTAGGTGCCGGAGCCGTCCCCGGAGTTGGTGATCGAAACGTCCGAGCTGACGTAGGTGCCGCCGCCCTTGCCGTCCCGGGTGATCGACTCGCGGTCGCTCACCGAGGTTTCCGAGCCGTCCCGGCCGCGGGAGTAGCTGCCGTCGGGTCCGACGTAGCTGCCGGACCCGTCCCCGTACAGCACCAGCCCCGAGTCGGCGTTGGAGTATTCGCCGTCCTTGGTGCAGCGCACCGCGGTGATCTTGACGCCGGGGATGCTCTTCAGGGTGGGTTGCAGCTTGTCGCGCAGCGATTTGCCGGCGGTGGAAAGCCGGGAGACGTCCGGCAGGCTGAACAGCGGGACCGGCGGGAACTGCCCCGGCTGGTAGCCCGGGACGGCGTCCGCGGCGACCGTGCCGGTGCTGCTGGGCGAGGGCGCGGCGGTGGTGATCTCGGGCGCGGTGGTCGTCGCGGGCGCGCTGGGGCTGGGCTCGCCGCTGCTCACGCTGACCGAGCAGCCGGTGAGCAGGACGGCGCCGGCGACGGCGGCGATCAGGGGACGGGGCATCACGGCTTCCTTTCGGGGATGGTGGGACGGATCGGCAGCCACAGCGACACCGAGGTGCCGACGCCCATCCGGGAGTCGAGGTGGACGCGGCCGCCGTGGCGTCCGACGACCGAGCGGACCAGGGCCAGGCCGAGTCCCTGGCCGGGGATGCCGCGGGCGGTGGACGCCCGGGAGAGTTCGTCGAATACCCCGGGCACCTCGGCGGCCGGGATGCCGGCGCCGGTGTCGGCGACCACGACGGCGATGCCGCCCTCGGATTCGCTGGCGCGGATCTCGATCCGGTCGCCGGGACGGGAGTACTTCACGGCGTTGTCGGTCAGGTTGTACAGGGCCAGGTAGAGCAGATCGGGGTCGGCCGCGATCGGCGGCAGCGGCCAGGGCGCCTGCGGCAGGGTCAGCGACCAGTGCCGCTGGACGCCGGCCTGCGTGGTGGAGCAGGCGTCCCGGACGGCGGTGAGCAGTTCGCCGAGGTCGACCTGTTCGATGTCCAGGTCACGGTGCTCGACGTCGGCGATCTTGCGCAGCGAGGTGAGCAGCGCGCCGAGCCGGGCCGACTGGGTGGCGATGACCTCGACGGCGTCCGTCGCCTGCGGGCTGCCGGCCGGGGCCGCGCGCAGGGCGTCCAGGGCCAGGTTGGTGGCCATCACCGGGTTCTTCAGTTCGTGGTCGATCCGGCCCAGCAGCCGGCCGCGTTCAGAGCTGAGCCGGGCCTCCACCTCCGCGGCGGCCTGCTCGACCCGGCGGTCACCCGCGGCGATCAGGGCGTCGCGGCTGCGGGCGAGGCGTCCGACGGCCAGGCTGGCGGCGGCGACCAGGACGGTGCCGATCAGCAGCAACAGCGCCGGTGAGACGGCGAACATCACCCGGGTCTGCGGCACCACCAACCAGACCACCAGCGCGCTGATCGCGCCGATGGCTGCGACGGCGACGGCCGTCCGCTGTGCCGGACTCATCGGGAGCCCTGACTGACCGGGGCGACGAAGGCGTAGCCGACGCCGGGGACGGTGCGGATCCAGCGCGGGTGGGCCGGGTCGTCGGCGAGCACCCGGCGCAGCTCGGAGATGCGGTGGTCGATGGCGCGGGTGCCGACCGGGTCGTCGTAACCCCAGACCACTTCGAGCAGCCGCGGCTTGGAGACGACCTCGTCGGGGTGGGTGATCAGATGGTCGAGCAGGGCGAACGCCTTCGGGGTGAGCGCCAGCTCGCGTCCGGCCAGCCAGACCCGGCGGGCCGCCCGGTCGACCCGGAGTTCACCGGCGACCAGCACGGGTGCGCTGGTCAGGGTGGGTTTGCCGGCGGCGCTTCGGCGCAGCACGGCGCGGACCCGGGAGATCAGCTCACCGGCGTCGAACGGCTTGTTCAGGTAGTCGTCGGCGCCTTCGTCCAGGGCGCGGGCCCGTTCGGCGGCCTCCCCCACCGAGGTGAGCAGCACCACCGGGACGGTGTGGCCGGTGCGGCGCATCCGGCGCAGGGTCTCGCGTCCGTCCAGCTCGGGCATCATCACGTCCAGCACCACGATGTCGACACCGCCGGCGGCGACCGTGCTCAGCGCGGCGAGGCCGTCCTCGGCAACGGTCACCGCGAAGCCGTCGCGCTCCAGGATCGGGCTGAGGCCGGAGGTGATCCCGGGATCGTCGTCGACCAGCAGCAGCCGGGGCCGGTCAGTGGACATAGCCGTCCACCAGCACCGCGTAGGAGTCGTCGGAGCTGGAGCAGGTGCCCTGCACCACCTTGGTGCGGGTGGTGACCGTCTTCTTGCCCTTGATCAGGAAGCGGACCGGCAGCAGCGCCGGGGTCGGGTTGGTGCCGTCCAGCTGGACGTTCTGCACCGCCTCACCGTCGGCCAGGATCAGCACCTGGATCACGATGTCGTCGGGGACGGACGTCCGCAGCCCCAGCTTGCCCTGGAAGATCTGGTGCCCGGCGACGCCGAAGACGACCTCGTCCACCCCGCCGTCGCAGCCGGCCCACAGCGACAGCGCCGAGTCGTAGCGGGTACCGCTGGAGTCGCCCTTGATGGTCGCGGTGGTGCGCTTGGCCTCCCGGGTGGCGGCGGCGACCAGGCCGTCGACCGGCTTGGCGCCGGCGGGCACCGCGTCCTCACTGGGCTGCGGCTGGGTCGTTCCCGGGGCCGGCTCGAACGCGGTGGCGGCCGGCGATCCCGGTGCGGACGGAGCGGCAGGTGCGGACGGAGCATCGGAGCCCACCGAGACGCTACAGCCGGCGGTGAGCAGCAGGGCGGTTCCGGCGGCGATGATGCGGGCGAGCCGGGGGCGCTGGTTCGTCATGTGATCCCTCTCGTGAACTGACGAGTCCACGCTATTGGTCGGCCGTGTCCCGAGGGTGGCCGGGGTGTCGCAATACGGTCGCAGTCCGGCGACATGGTGGCGCCGACGGCGCCGCGGCTCAGTGTGTTGCTCGCCCGACGTTGCTACTCGTCACCCTGCTCCCGCGCCCGGTGACGCCAGTACGCGAGACTGTCGCGGGTGATCAGGGTGTTGGGGTGGTCGGCTCCGAGCACTCGCACCCGAACGGGGAGAAGTTCAGCGAATGCGGCAGCAGCACCGGCCGCATCACGCGCCCGCCCGCGCCAAGAAGCGAGGTTATGGCGAGCCGTGAGAGTGCCGGGATGCTCGACACCCAGCACCCGTTCACAGACGAGCACAAGTTTGGCGAACTCCGCTCTGGCGCCAGCCGCATCACCCGCCTCCCCTCGCCAACGAGCCAGATTGTTGCGCGTGGAAAGTACGGCGGGATGGTCGACACCCAACACCTTCTCCTGAATAGGGAGGAGTTCAGCAAGCGCCTCTACGGCACCGTCCGCATCACCCGCCTGCCCGCGCCAGGAAGCGAGTTCATGGCGGGTAACAAGAGTGCCGGGATGTTCAACACCCAAGACCTGTTCCTGAATGGGGAGCAGTTCAGCAAGCGCCTCTACGGCACCCGCCGCATCACCCGCCTCCCCTCGCCAACGAGCCAGATTGCTGCGCGTAGCGAGAGCATCGGGATCCTCAACACCCAGGATCCGTTCCTGGATTGGGAGTAGTTCAGCGAGCGTCTCCGCGGCATGAGCCGCATCACCCGCCTCCCCTCGCCAGCGAGCCAGATTGCTGCGGACGCGCAGGGTCTCGGGATGGTCGGTGCCCAGCGCCCGCCCGAAGATAGGCAGAACTTCGGCGAGCAGATCGGCAGCACCAGTCGCATCACCCGCTTCCCCGCGAGCGAAAGCAAGATTGTGGCGGGTGCGCAGGGTCTCAGGGTGCTCGGCACCCAATCCACGCATCCGGACGTGGACCAGATCGGCGATCAAGTCGGCGGCACGAGCCCAGTCACCCGCTTCCCCGCACCAGTAGGCCAGTCTGTGGCGTGCCGCGAGGGTATCGGGATGGCCGGGACCCAACAGGCTGCTGATCGGTTCCACATACTGCTGCCAGCGATCACGAGACGCCGTAGGTGTCAACGGCGACGACACCGCAACCAATGCCTTCACAGCGCCCGAGGCATCGCCGGAGGCCAACTCGTGGTCGGCCCAGCTGTCCTCCGCATAACGGCGCGTGGCGTCGTCCCAGCCCTTCTCGTGAAGCGAGCGAAGGGCTGCGGCGAGCACCTGGTGAGGTGTGCGGTCTGGACGGGACAGGGTCATGTCGACAGCGCTTCGGCGGCGGCGTGGCCGAGGCTTTTGTCCGTCAGGTAGTGCCCGGCATCGTGGGCATGGCGGCCGTTGTCCACCCGGAAAGTCGGATTGACCGATGTTGCCGAGCCGGCTCCCGGGGCGAAATCGTCCTGAAGCGAGGTGTGCACAGCGATCAGGTCGTCGCGGTCGGCGAAGTCCGACCAGCCCATGACCGACGGCGGCACGCTTGGTGGTTGCGGCTGGATTCGTTCGTAGATGATCGTCCGCAACGCCAGGGGTGATCCGATGGTGATCAACGCCACCTTCTGGTCGGTGCGATGCAGGGCTTCGTAGGCGACGACCGAGCCCAGGGAATGGGCGATCACGAGTTGGGTCTCCTCATCGATCTGTCCCAGCACCCGGTTCTGGGCGGTGACGCGAATGGTCGGATCGGTGAGATACAGGCTGACCTCGCGCAGCGCCTGCTTTACGAAGGCAGCGGCGAATCCGAATCCGACCGGGGCGAGCCAGCGGATGCGCGCCAGCCGGTCGAGTGCTACCGATCCGACGGCCCCGAGCCCCTGTGCCCCTGAGGTCGGGGTGAGCTGTGCGATGGCCTGCTGCGCCGCGCGACGATCGTTGGCGTCCGGAGCCCGCTCGGCGGCGGCAGTCAGCCAGGCGAGAGCGAGTTGCTGCTCGAGTTCGATGGCTTCTGGATCGGTCGCTTGGAGGTCCCCCGGCCCCTGAGCGCCCGGGGTGCGGTACAGGTCGCCGTAGAACGCCATCCGGGCAGTCAGATCGCCTGGACGCTGGTCGCGCCACAGCCGGTCCGCCAACTCCGAGTAGCCGGCATTGCGGATGCCGCCCGCCAACGCCGGCAGCCAGGTGGATTCGAGGGTGTCGGCGCTCTTCAACGACTGGGCGATCCCGTGGACCAGAACAACCCGCGCCATCATCCCTCCATGACCGTCGCCGAAACGGTAGCTTTCGCTTGTCGGTTCATCCTTGCATCAACGGTGGTGATTATGCGTCGGGCCCTGGTCATCGCATCCGAACACGGAGCATCAGAAGACGAGCGGCTCGATTTCGTGCCCGAGATCGCCGCTGGCCTGGCCAAAGCACTGAAGGACGAATGGACCGTCGAGGGACCGGTGCTCAACCCGACCTCAAGAGAGGCCAAGGACACGATTCTCGCCGCAGTGGCCGAGGCAGCACGCGGACAGCAGACGCTCCTGTTGTCGTTCCTCGGTCACGGGGTCGTCCGCGAGCGCCACTACCAACCGCCTGCCTTCTATCTGCAGTACAGCGATTCATCGCGTGAGGCGCCATCGGAGACGAGCCTCCATCTCGTGCCGTTCCTGTCCGAGGTGCTCGGCAGCAGTGACGCCGTTGGATTGAACGGCCTGATCCTCCTGGTGGATGCCTGCTCAGCCGGTGGCGTCCCCATCCAGGCGGCGCTCGACTTGAGCAACCCGCGGGGCAGTCGTCTCGAGGTGCTGGTCGCGTCCGACGAGGGGAACGCCTACTACGGCTGCTTCACCAAGACCATCACCGATGCCCTGACGACCGGGATCACGCATGCGGGCGAAACGATCCACCCAGCCGATGTTTACCCGCTGCTCGCCACCGCGTGTGCCGCACAGTCACCGGCGCATCTGTCGTATATGAACGGCCGCATCAATCTCGTCGGCAGCCATGATCGGGCATTGTGGCTGTTGCGCAATCGCACCAGGGCCTGGCATGCACTGCTCGACCGTCCCGATGCCGGGCTGCTCGATCAGGTCGCTGGACAGGTCTCGCTCAGCCGCAGTCAGCAGATCGCGCTGCAACGGGTGAAGGAGCACATCTACAGAAGGCTGCGGGTGGTCACTAGGCCTGCGGGTTCAGGAAAGACCACCTTGCTGGCCACGCTGATCAGCCCCCAGCTTGACCGACGCGGCCAGGCGATCGCCAGTAACATCAGTGCGGCCGCCTTCCTGAGCCGGATCACCACCCCGGACGCTGTCATCGTCGAGATCGCCGATCAGCTCGCAAAGGGCGGCGACGATGGCGATGATCAGACGCCGGCGTTCGCCTCTGCCTTCGCCCAGGCCCGACGGCAGGTCGATGAGGAGATCAAAGCCAAGGTCTTGCCTGGAACCACCAGCCTGCTCGACCGCGAACTGGTCCTTCCGCTGGCCCGCAGCCTCGACCCGACCAAGGAACCGGTACAGATCGTTCTCGATGGGCTCGACCAGGTCCACTCCGACCAGGAATCGCCGTTCCTCGACCTGGTCACCACACTCACCGCCGACGACCGGCTCAATCGACTGCGGGTGATCGTCGGCGTCCGCGAAACCGACCGCGCTCTGCCCGAGCGGCTCACCGAACATGGCTTGGTCACCCGGATCGAACCACCGACCTGGGGAGACCTGCCCGACGCCGACCGTGCTCCCTGGCTCGCGGACGTCATCGCCCAGAACACGACCGAGATCATCGACAGCGGCTGGCTGACGGTGCGGCTGCTCGAACAGCTGACCGACGATCCGGGGACGTATGACCTCGCCACCGCCGCCCGCGCCTTCTTCAACCAGGGTCTCGGACGACTTGCTAACCCGGTGCTGCGCACGATCACCGAAGACATCGCCCAACTGCTCGGCGTCACCGGCATCGGTCCGGTCCTCCCGCTCGTGGTTCTGAAACAGGCACTCGTCGAACTCGACCACGACATCACCGACGCCGACCTCGGCACCATCATCGCCACCCTCGGCCCGCTGATCATCCGCGGCCGTGCCGGCTTCCCCGACGAACACGTCGGCTACGCACACCTCGAAATCGCCCGAGCACTCACTTCGGCGAACCAGACATGAGTCCGGTCGACAACCCGCACCGGATCATCGCCGCCGCGCTGAGAACGTTGCATCGGAAGGGCTGGGACGAGCCGACCCGCCGCTACGCCGAGGACGCCTGGGCAGGCCACGAACTGGCCGCCGGGGATGCGTCAGGCGCCGTCGACGCCTTGGTTGCTGTGTCGTCCGAGGTATCGCCAACGGCTTCGCGGGATCGGTGGCAGCAGTATCTGGAGCCGATCAGCAACCTGTTGGGTGCTGACCATCCCGACACGCTGATCACCCGCAACAACCTCGCCCGCTGGCGCGGGGAAGCTGGTGATGCGGCTGGTGCTGCCGCCGCGTTCGCTGAACTTCTACCCATCCGGGAGCGGGTGCTCGGCCCCGAACATCCCGACACACTGACCACCCGCAGCAATCTCGCCTACTGCCGCGGGCGAGCTGGTGATGCGGCTGGTGCTGCCGCCGCGTTCGCTGAACTCCTACCCATTCAGGAGCGGGTGCTCGGCCCCGAACATCCCGACACCCTCACCACCCGCCACGAACTCGCCTATTGGCGCGGAGAAGCTGGTGATGCGGCTGGTGCTGCCGCCGCATTCGCCGAACTCCTGCCCATCCGGGAGCGGGTGCTCGGCCCCGAACATCCCGACACCCTGATTGCCCGCCACAACCTCGCCTACTGCCGCGGGCGAGCTGGTGATGCGGCTGGTGCTGCCGCCGCGTTCGCTGAACTCCTACCCAT
>NZ_JASGDE010000021.1:0-4242 GCF_047607385.1 Micropruina sp. | reverse complement strand
CTAACTATTTGGGGCTCGCTGAATTCAGCGAGCCCCAAATAGTTAGGCGAGCGCTTTGTTGGGCGGGCGGGTGGGTCGGGCCGGGTGCGGCCGCGAGGGGGGGGTCAGGCTCCGGACACCGCCTCGATCGGCGCCTCCACCACCAGTGCGGACGCCGGCTGCAGCCGGCCGGCGAGGATGTCCTCGGCCCAGTGGCAGGACACCCGGCGTCCGGGCCGCTCGGCGATCTCGCGCAGCTGCGGCACCTCGTCGGTGCAACGGGTGGGCTGCCGGTACGGGCAGCGGGTGTGGAACCGGCAGCCGGACGGCGGATTCGCCGGGCTGGGCAGGTCGCCGCGCAGCAGGATGCGTTCCCGGCGGTCCTCCACCTCCGGGTCGGGGATCGGGATCGCCGACATCAACGCGATGGTGTACGGGTGTAGCGGCTGCTCGTACAGCTGGTCGGAGTCGGCTTCTTCGACGATCCGGCCCAGGTACATCACCCCGACCCGGTCGGAGATGTGCCGGACGACGGCCAGGTCGTGGGCGATCACGATGTAGGTCAGCCCGAACTCCTGCTGCAGCTTCTCCAGCAGGTTGATCACCTGGGCCTGGACCGAGACGTCCAGCGCCGAGACGGGTTCGTCGGCGATCACCAGGTCGGGGTTGAGGATCATCGCCCGGGCGATCCCGATCCGCTGCCGCTGGCCGCCGGAGAACTCGTGCGGGTACTTGGCCAGCGCCGAGCGCGGCATGCCGACCAGCTCCAGCATCTCGGCGGCCCGGGCCACCAGTTCGGCGTGCGGCCGCGGATCGTGCACCCGCAACGGCTCGATCATCAGGCTCTGCACCGACTGCCGCGGGTCGAGGGAGGCCAGCGGATCCTGGAACACCATCTGCATCCGGCGGCGCAACCGGCGCAGTGCCTCGCCCTTGAGCCGGGTGACGTCGACACCGTCCAGTTCGACGGTGCCGGCGGTGGGCTGCTCGAGCCGCAGCAGCGCCCGGCCCAGCGTCGACTTGCCACAGCCGGATTCGCCGACCAGGCCGTAGGTGCGGCCGCGCGGCACCCGCAGGTCGACCCCGTCGACGGCCTTGACGTGGCCGACGGTGCGGTCGACCACGATGCCCCGCCTGATCGGGAAGTGCACCTCGAGACCCTGCACCACCAGCAGATCGTCCGGCTCAGCCATCGGTCACCTCCGCGGGATGGACGCAGCGCACCGGATGGTCGTCCGGCGAATCGAGCAGCGGCGCCAGCCCGATGTCGGGATGCACGCACTCGTCGGTGGCATGCAAGCAGCGGGGGGCGAACGCGCAGGCCTTCGACCAGGCGATGGTGTCCCGCGGGGTGCCCGGGATCGGGTGCAGCGGCTCGCCGCGCGGGGCGTCCAGTCGTGGGATGGAGGCCAGCAGCCCGTGGGTGTAGCGATGCCGGGGATGCGCGAAGAGTTCGACGCGGGGCGCCGCCTCGACGATCCGGCCGGAGTACATCACGTTGACCTGGTCGCACAGCCCGGCCACCACGCCGAGGTCGTGGGTGATCATGATCATCGCGGTGCCGGCATCGGTGACCAGTTCCTTGAGCAGTTCCAGCACCTGGGCCTGGATGGTCACGTCGAGGGCGGTGGTGGGCTCGTCACAGATCAGCAGCTTCGGTTTGCAGGCCAGCGCCATGGCGATCAACGCCCGCTGCCGCATGCCGCCGGAGAGCTGGTGCGGATACTCCTTGAGCCGGCGCTCCGGATCGGGGATCCCGCAGCGACGCAGCAGCTCGACCGACTCGGCCATCGCGTCGCGGCGGTTGGTCCTGGTGTGCGCCAGCAGCACCTCGGCGACCTGGACGCCGATCGGCACCACCGGGTTCAGCGAGCTGATCGGGTCCTGGAAGACCATGGCGATCTCCGGGCCGCGCAGCTTGGCCATCGCCCCCTCGCTCAAGCTGAGCAGGTCGCGTCCGTTGTAGCGCACCTGGCCGCCGACCTCGACGCCGCGGCGCGGCAGCAACCCCATCAGGGCCAGCACCGTGACCGACTTGCCGGAGCCGGATTCGCCGACCACGCCGACGATCTCGCCGGGCGCGACGCTGTAGCTGACCCCGTCCACGGCCCGGGTCTCCGAATTGCGTCGCCGGAAGGTGACGCTCAGGTTGTCGATCTCCAGCAGCGGCGTCCGCCTGGTCTCGGCCATGTCACCTCCTCGACTTCGGGTCGAGGGCTTCCCGCAAGGCTTCGCCGAGCAGGGTGAAACCGAGCGCGGTGATCGCGATGCACAGCCCGGGCAGCAGGGTCAGGTGCGGGGCGGACTGCAGCCGGTCCTGCGCCTTGACCAGCATCCGGCCCCATTCGGCGACGGCCGGGTCGGGCTCGCCGAGGCCGAGGTAGGACAGCGCCGCCACCTCGATGATCGCGGTGGCCAGGGTGAGGGTGGCCTGCACCAGCACCGGGCCGATCGAGTTGGGCAGCACGTGGCTCATCGTGATGGTGCGGCGCCGCAACCCCAGCGACACCGAGGCGAGCACGTAGTCCTTGCGGGATTCGGCGAGCATCGAGCCGCGCAGCAGCCGGGCGAAGATGGGCACTTGGGCGGCGGCGATGGCCACCATGATGGCCAGCGGCTGGCGTCCCATCACCGCGGCCACCGAGACCGCCAGCAGCAGGGACGGGATGGACAGCAGGATGTCGACCAGGCGCATCACCGCGACGTCCACCCAGCCGCCGAAGGCGCCGGCGATTCCGCCCAGCACGACGCCGCCGAGCAGCCCGAACAGGGTCGAGACGACACCGATGATCAACGACTGCCGGGCGCCGAAGATCAGCTGGGTGACCAGGTCGGAGCCGAACGGGTCCAGGCCCAGCGGGTGCTCGGCCGAGAACGGCGGCAGCGCGTAGGGGGTGATCTCGCGGATCCACTGCGAGCCGGCCGGCTGATAGGGGGCCAGCACCGGGGCGAACACGGCCACCAGCACGAACGCCGCCACGATCACCGCGCCGATGATTGCGGACGGGTTGCGGATCAGGCGTTGCAGGGCGCCCTTCCACAGGCTGGTGCCCTCCTCGTCGGCGACGACGTCCGCCATCGCCGCGGCCAGCGCCGGCGAGCGTCCGACCAGGCCTTCCTCGGCCGCCACCGCCAAGTCGGGCAGCACCGGGACGACCGGCTCGTCGCCGGCCACCGGAACGTGGGCGTCGGTGCTCATCGGGTTCGCAACCTCGGGTCGATCAGGCCGTACAACAGGTCGACGAGCAGATTCACCAGGGCATACACCAGCGCGACGAACACGATGAAGCCCTGCAGCACCGCGAAGTCCAGGTTGGAGATGGCGTCGAACAGGTAGGAGCCGATGCCGTTGAAGGCGAACACCGACTCGGTCAGCACCGCGCCGGACAGCAGCGCGCCGGTCTGCAGGCCGACGGTGGTGGTGACCGGGAGCAGCGCGTTGCGCAGCACGTGCCGGCGGCTGACCAGTCCGCTGGGCAGGCCCTTCGCCTTGGCGGTGCGGACGTAGTCCTCGTGCAGCACGTCCAGCACCGAGGCCCGGGTCATCCGCACCACGATGGCCAGCGGGATGCTGCCCAGGGCGATGGCCGGCAGCAGCAGGTGCAGGATGGCGTCCCAGGAGGCGTCGTATTCGCCGGTGAGCAGGCCGTCCAGCACGTAGAAATTGGTGACGTGGGTGGCGTCGATGGTGACTGTCTGTCTGCCTGAGGAGGGCAGCACCGCCAAGAAGTGCAGGCCGGGCAGGCCGACCGCGAAGACCACTTTGAGCAGGTAGGCGAGGACGAACACCGGGATCACCACGCCCAGCAGGGACGCCGACACGGTCAGCGTGTCGAGGATGCCGCCGGCCCGTTTGGCGGCCAGATAACCCAGCGGGATCCCGACCACGACGGCGAACAACAGCGCGGCCACCGCCAACTCGACGGTGGCCGGGAAGCGCAGCATGAAGGTCTCCAGCACCGGCTCGCCGGTGCGCGGGCTGCTGCCGAAGTCACCCTGGATGAGTTGGCCGACGTAAGTGACGTACTGCTGCAGGATCGGCTGGTCGAAGCCGTATTGGGCGTTGATCCGGGCGATCGCCTCCGGGGTGGCCTTCTCGCCGAGCAGCGCCCGGGCCGGGTCGCCGGGCAACGCCCGTAGCCAGACGAACAACAGCACGCTCAGGCCGAACAGCACCGGGATGATCAACACGATCCGGCGGACGGTGAACCTGAGCATGCGCGTCCCTTCTGGTCAGGCGCCGGGTCGGGATCGTCGCGGTGG
>NZ_JASGDE010000020.1:0-3462 GCF_047607385.1 Micropruina sp. | reverse complement strand
CTGGACGGCCGGCTGCCGCCGGCGACCGCGGTCTGGGCCGGCCCGGACGCCTCCCAGCGGCTGGCCGCGCTGCCCTGCGACGTGGTGCTGAACGCGATCACCGGCGCCGCCGGGCTGGAGCCCACCCTGGCCGCGCTGGCCGCCGGCAACACCCTGGCGCTGGCCAACAAGGAGTCGCTGGTGATCGGCGGCGAACTGGTCACCGCGGCGGCCGCGCCGGGCCAGATCATCGCCGTCGACTCCGAGCATTCCGCCTTCGCCCAGGCGCTCCGGGCCGGCCGCGCCGAGGAGGTCAGCCGGCTGATCCTGACCGCGTCCGGCGGCCCGTTCCGGGGCCGCAGCCGGGCCGAGCTGACCGAGGTCACCCCCGAGCAGGCGCTGGCCCACCCGACCTGGGAGATGGGCCGGATCATCACCATCAACTCCGCCACCCTGATCAACAAGGGCCTGGAACTGCTCGAGGCCGGCCTGCTGTACGGCATCGACCTGGACGCCATCCAGGTCGTCGTGCACCCCACCTCCGACGTGCATTCGATGGTCGAGTACTGCGACGGCTCCACCATCGCCCAATGCTCGCCGCCCGACATGAAGCTGCCGATCGCGCTGGCGCTGAACTGGCCCGACCGGCTGCCCGGCGCCGCCCGGGCCTTCGACTGGGGCGCGGCGATCGACTGGCACTTCGAGCCGCTGGACGCCGACGCCTTCCCGGCCGTCGAGCTGGCCCGCCGCTGCGGCCACGCCGGCGGCACCGCGCCTGCGGTCTACAACGCCGCCAACGAGGTCTGCGTGGACGCCTTCTGCGAGCGCCGGATCGGCTTCCTGGACATCGTCGACACCGTCGCGGCCGTGGTCGAGGAACACCTGGCCCAGCCGTCCGACGGCGCCCTCAGCGTCGAACGGGTGCTGGCCGCGGACGCCTGGGGCCGGGCCCGCGCCGCCGCCCTGATCGCCGCCGGAACGGAACCGGGAGGAGCATGAACACCCTGCTCACCATCGTCTTCGCGGTGGTCTTCTTCGGCTGCATCATGGCCTCCATCGCGTTGCACGAGCTCGGCCACATGGTGCCGGCGAAGCTGTTCGGCATCCGGGTCCCGAAGTACTTCGTCGGCTTCGGGCCGACCATCTGGTCGACGACCCGGGGCGAGACCGAGTACGGCGTGAAATGGTTCCCGCTGGGCGGCTACGTCCGGCTGATGGGCATGTATCCGCCGGCCGACGGCCGCCGCCGGGACAGCCGGCTGGCCCGCTTCGCCGACACCGCGCGCTCCTACGAATGGTCCGAGATCACCCCCGACGACGTCGCCGACGGCCGGCTGTTCTACCAGAAGAAGACCTGGCAGAAGCTGATCGTGATGGCCGGTGGCCCGGCGATGAACGTGCTGATCGCCTTCGTGCTGTTCTGGTCGATCCTCGGCCTGCACGGCAGTTGGCAGCCGCAGCCGGTGGTGGCCGAGATCCAGCCCTGCATCGTCCGGGAGAACCAGCCCACCACGCAGTGTCTGGTGCCGGACACCCCGGCCGCCAAATCGGGCATCCGGGCCGGTGACCGGGTGGTCGAGTTCAACGGCGTGGCGATCGACAGCTACCCGCAGCTGGTGGAGCTGATCCGGGCCAACCTCGACGGCCAGGCCCGGATCGTGGTGGAACGCGACGGCGTCCGGGTCCCGCTGGCCACCGTCAACACCGTCGTCAGCGGGGTGGCCGACGAACTCGACCCGAGCAAGCGGATCCCGGCCGGCTGGTTCGGCATCACCCCCACCTCGGTGCTGGTCAAGGGCGGCCCGGTCGAGGTCGTCCAGCAGATGTGGATGATGACCCGGCAGGGCCTGGTCGCCATCGGGCAGTTCCCGGTCAAGGTCTACAACGTGGTCGCCGACCTGGTGCAGGGCAAGCCGCGGGACATCTACGGGCCGCTGAGCATCCTGGGCGCCAGCCGGGCGGCCGGCGAGGTGGTGGCCAGCGACGGCATCGACGTCACCGACAAGGTGGTGCTGTTCGGCTCGCTGCTGGCCTCGGTGAACCTCTTCCTGGCGCTGTTCAACTTCGTCCCGCTGCCGCCGCTGGACGGCGGGCACATCGCCGGCGCGCTGTGGGAGGCGCTCCGCCGCGCCGCCGCCCGGCTGTCCGGCCGGGCCGATCCGGGCCCCTTCGACACGGCCAGGCTGCTGCCGATCGCCTACGGGGTGGGCGCCTTCCTGCTGATCAGCGGAGCGGCGCTGATCGTGGCCGACATCATCAGCCCGATGCAGTTGTTCTGATGCCGGACGCGTTCTGATGCCGGACGCGGGGAGGCGGCCGGTCACCTTCCTGGCGATCGGCTCCCGCGGCGACGTCGAACCGATGGCGGTGCTGGCCGGTGCGGCGGCGGCCGCCGGACACCCCGCGACGGTGGTCGCGATCGACGAGTACGCCGGCCTGGTCCGCTGCCACGGCGCCCGCTTCCGGGGTATCGGGCCGGCGATGGACGAGGTGGCCAGGCTGGGTTCGGGCTGGCTGGGCCGGCTGGCGCACCGGACGGCGCTGGTCCAGCCGGTGCTGCTGGGGCGTTGGCTGGCCGGGCTGGCGGCGCCGCTGGCGTCCGCGCTGGACGAGGTGCCGGCCGGTTCGGCGGTGGTCACCGGGGTGGCCTCCCGGGACGCCGCGCTGGCCCTGGTCGAGGACCGCGGCTGCCGGATGGCCACCGTGCTGCACACTGCGATCCTGCCGACCCTGGAGCCGGCCAGCCAGTTGGAGGGCGACCGGCTGTGCGGTCCGCGCGCGGCCCGGCAGCGGTTCGTGGACTGGTACTGGCACACCGTGCAGGGCCTGTCCCGCAACACCGGACGCGCCTTCCGCAGCCGGGCCGGGCTGCCCCGGCACAGCGCCGCCGCGCTGGCCGCGTCCGCCGACCGGCACCCGATCTGGCTGGCCGCGGACCCGGTGCTGATCCCGCCGGCGCCGGACTGGCCGGCGACCTGCGTCCAGACCGGCGCGATCCGGCCCGGCGCCCCGTCCGGGTGGACGCCGCCCGAACCGTTGCGGACCTTCCTGGACGCCGGCGAGCCGCCGGTGTCCGTGGGGCTGGGCAGTCTGAACGACGCGGGTGGCGCGGCCTGGCTGGAACTGGTCGGTGCGGCGGCCCGGCTGGCCGGACGCCGGGTCGTGGCGCCCGCCGTGCCGGGCGGTCCGTCCGGGGTGGTCGACCCGTGGTTGTTCGCCGCCGGCGACCTGCCGCACGACGCGCTGTTCCCGCTGTCGGCCGGCGTGGTGCATCACGGCGGAGCCGGCACCACCGCCGCCGGGCTGCGGGCCGGGGTGCCGTCGGGGTGCGTCCCGGCGCTCTTCGACCAGCACTACCACGGACGCCGGCTGGCCGCCCTCGGCGTGGGTCCCGACCCGGTGCCGCTGCACCGGCTCACCGCCGCCCGGCTGGCCGCCCTGATCGCCGCCGTCGCCGGCCCGGACCACCGCGCCCGGGCGTTT
>NZ_JASGDE010000019.1:0-8060 GCF_047607385.1 Micropruina sp. | reverse complement strand
GCGGCGCTGGCCGGCTGGCGGCTGCCCGACGCGCCGGCGGTGGCTCCGGTCGCCGGTGCCGCCAGCGGGGCGCTGTCGTCCCTGGTCGCCACCCCCGGCCTGCCGGTGCTGGTGGTCTACCGCAACGACGACCCGGTCGCCTACCGGGCCAACCTGGCCGTCTACTATCTGGTGATCACCGTGGTGTCGATCGGGCTGCTGCTGGGTGTGCACGGCATCGGCCCGGACGTGCTGGCGACCACCGCCCGGCTGCTGCCGGGCGTGCTGGCCGGGTGGCCGCTGGGAGTCTGGCTGAGCCGGCTGATCCCCGGGCGGCGGCTCCGTCCGGCCGGTCTCACCCTGGCCGCGCTGGCCGGTGCCGCGCTGATCGTCAAGGCGTCCGTGCAGCTGTGACCGGTGCGCGATGACCGGGAGGAGCGAGGTGGAGACCGGCGGTGCCCCGAAGCACGAGTGGGTGCGGCACGTCCTGGAGCAGGAGTTGGCCGAGGGACGGTTCCGGCCGAACCGTCCGCTGCCGCCCAGCCGGCGGCTGGCCGAACGTTTCGAGGTCTCCCGCACCACCATCGACACCGCGTTGCAGCAGCTGGTGGCCCGGGGCCAGCTGGTCAGCCGGCCCCGGCGCGGCTACTTCCCGGTGACGGTGGCCGCCGCCGTGCAGCCGGCCGGCGAGCGGACGGACGCGGCCCGGGTGTCCTGGGCTGACCATCTGGTGGCCCGTCCCGATCCGTGGGCCGGACGGGCGCCGCGGCTGCCCGACCACCGCGGCTACCCCTACCCGTTCCTGCCCGGACAACCCGAGCAGGGCTCCTTCCCGGTCCGCGCCTGGCTGCGGGCCGCGGCCCGGGCCTTCGACGGCGACCAGGACGGACAGGCCACCCGGGACGCCGGCGACGGCGACGACCCCGGGCTGCGCCGGGCGATCGTCGAGGAGGTGCTGCTGCCGCGCGGCATCGCCGCCCGTCCCGAGGAGGTGCTGATCACCAACGGGGCGCAGCAGGCCCTGGCGCTGATCGCGCGGATCCTGATCGGTGCCGGAACCCGGGTCGCGATGGAGAACCCCGGCTACGTGGACGCCGCCCGGATCTTCCGCAACGCGGGCGCCGAGATCTCGCTGCTGCCGGTCGGACGCCAGGGCGTCCGGCTCCCGGAGCGACCCGACTTCAGCCTGCTCTACCTGACCCCGAGCCACCAGCACCCGACCAACGTGACCATGCCGATGCGGCGCCGCCGGGCCGTCGTCGAGGCGGCGGCCGCCAACGACCTGATCGTGATCGAGGACGACTTCGACTCCGAGATCCGTTTCCGCGGCGAACCGCAGACACCGCTGCGGGCGCTGGACGGGACCGGGCGGGTGATCCACGTCGGCACCTTCTCCAAGATTCTCGCCCCGGCGTTGCGGCTCGGCTACGTGGTCGCGGACGCCGAACTGATCGAGCAGCTCCGGCACGCCCGCTACCTGAGCATCAAGCACCCCTCCGGGGTGGAGCAGCGCACCCTGGCGCTGTTCATCGCCTCCGGCGACTTCGCCCGCCAGGTGGCCCGGCAGCGGGCGGCTTTGCGGGCCAAATGGGAGGTCGCCACCGAGATCCTCGGCAGCGACTTCCCCTGGCCCGACCAGGTGCTGCCCGGCGGCGGAGCCGGGCTGTGGCTGACCGGCCCGGCAGGCTACGACACCACGGCGCTGCTCGACCGGGCACGCCGCCGCGGGGTGCTGTTCCAGCCGGGGGAGGGCTTCTTCCTGGACGCCCCGGCGCCCACCCACCACCTCCGGCTCGGGCTGAGCGCGATCCCGCTGGACCGCGTCCGGCCCGGCATGCAGCGGCTGATCGAGGTCATCTGAGCGTCGATGCTGAGGGAACTCTCGGCGAACCCACAGCGTCTTGACGGGCCCCGTTCACCCGTATGTAACGTCCGGCTGCGAAGCTCCGACATGCCCCATCGACAAGGAGGTTTGGGATGATCGCTCGCTCGGTCCTGTTCGTCTGCACGCATAATTCCGGTCGGTCCCAGATGGCGGCGGGTTTCCTCGCCCAACTCAGCGGCGGCACCATCGAGGTCTCCTCGGCGGGCACCGCTCCCGCGGACGCGCTCAACCCGGCCGTCGTCGCGGCGATGCTCGAAGAGGGCATCGACCTGCGCGAGGAGGAGCCCAAGGCGGTCAGCGTGGAGCAATTGCGCGAAGCCGACCTGGTGATCACGCTGGGCGCCGACCTGCGTGCGCTCACCGGCGGCAGGTCGTACGCCGACTGGGACCTGCCCGAGTCGGCGGGCCTGCGGCTGGCCGCCGTCCGTCCGATCCGGGACGCGATCAAGGCCCGGGTGGCCGCGCTGCTGGTCGAGTTGAACGCGCCGGCCGCCGCCTGATCCTGCCCGGTCAGCGCCGGGCGGTGTCCGCGGGTTTGCGGCCGCCGACCAGCTTGAGGCCGATCATCGCCGCCACCAGGCCGGTGAGCAGCAGCATCCGGACGCCGCCCAGCGGGTCACCGAAGGCGACCGCGCCCACGATCACGGTGCCGACCGCGCCAATGCCCGTCCAGATCGCGTAGGCCAAGCCGAGCGGGATCGTCTTGATCGCCTTCGCCAGGCATTCGAAGCCGGCGATTGCGCAGGCCAGGAAGACCCACAGGAACTGTGAGTTCTGCTGTTCCAGCTTGAGCGCGGTGGTCATCCCGATCTCGAAGGCGCCGGCGATCAGCAGCCACAGCCAGCCGTTCATGCCGGTCCCTTTCGCGCGCTCGGCGCTCTCCGTGCTCATGCCAGCACCTTCAGCCCGATGATCATCGCCACCACGACGCCGAGCAGCAGCAACGCCGCCGGCCGCAGCCGTTCACCGAAGGCCAACGCCCCGACCAGCACCGTGCCGACCGCGCCGATGCCGGTCCACACCGCGTAGGCGGTGCCCAGCGGAATGGTCTTCATCGCCTCCGAGAGCAGGGTGAAGCTGATGCCCGCGCAGATCAGGAAGGGCACGATGAACCACTTGTTGCGCTCCTCCAGCTTCAGGCAGGTGGTGAAGCCCACCTCGAACACGCCGGCCGTCACCAGGATCAGCCACGGGTCCATGACGCACCTCCTATTTCGCACGATCGTGCTGGAATGTTTTGTAGCACGATCGTGCGATCTATGGCAAGTTCGCACGGATGTGCTACAACTGCGTCGTGCCCCGGGTGGTGGATCATCGGCAACGCCGCGACGAGTTGATCGACGCGGTGTGGCGGCTGATCGTCGACGACGGCCTGGCCGGCATCACCATCCGGCGGGTGGCCGAGCGCAGTGGCTGGTCCAGTGGCGCGGTGCGGCACTACCTGCCGACCCGGGAGGCGATCCTGGACGCCGCCGCGCAGCGGGTGTCGGAGGTGATCGAGGAGCGGATCCGCGCGGTGGACACCTCCGCGCCCCCGCTGGAGGCGTTGGCCCGGCTGCTGGCCGCGGTGCTGCCCACCGACGAGCAGATCCACCGGGCGTCCCTGGTCTGGCTGGCCTTCGTCGGCCAGGCCGCCAGTGACGCCGGGATCGCCGACGCCCAGGGCATCCTCTACCGCGACCTGAACCAGCTGCTGGTCGAGTTGCTCACCGAGCTGGCCGGGATGGGCTTCCGGGTGGACGGCGGCCCGGCGTCCGCGGCCCTCGAACTGCAGGCCATGCTGGACGGCCTCACCGTCCACGTCCTGCTCGGACGGGTGGACGCCGACAGCGCCCAGGCCGCGCTGCGCGCCGCGGTGAACCGCCTGGTCACCCCATCCCCCGACGCAGCGCTCGCCTAACTACTTAGCGCTCGCTGAATTCAGCGAGCCCCAAATAGTTAGGCGAGCGGTTGGTGTGTGGGGGTGGGTGAAACGGCTACTTGACGGTCAGCTTGTAGGCCTTCGAGCTGCCGTTGACCAGGCCGGTGCCGGCGTACTTCACGGTGAGGGTGTGCTTGCCCTTCTTCAGCTTGGGCAGCTTGATCTTGATCACGCCCTTGTTCTTGCTGGCCAGCTTGCCGGTCGCGATGGTCTTGGTGCCGTCGAGGACGGTCACGGTTCCGGTCGGCTTGGACGTTCCGGCGGTCTTCACCGTCACCTTCGCGGTGCCCTTCGAGGACTTCTTCTTGGTCTTCGAGTCGAAGGACGCCTTGGTCGTCGAGCTGAACTTCACCACGGTGAAGTGCACGTACTTGGACGCCAGGCTGCCGCCGTCGTTGCCGGCCAGCAGCCGCACCCAGTAGGTGCTCGCGTCGCTGTTCGGCTCCAGGTCGGACGGCACGGTGAGCTTCACCGAGAACGAGCCGGACGCATCGGGCAGGTTGGCCGCCTTCGTGGTGGTCACCGTGCCGGAGGCGTCCAGGGTGCCGTCGGGCTTGCCGGTGGCGAATTTGAGCGCCCCGTCGTTGAGCTTGTAGGCCAGGAAGCCGCCGCTGGGACGCCGGTCGAAGCCGGTGCCCTTGATGGTGATCGTGCCGCCGGGGGTCACCGTCGCCTTGACGATGGTCAGCGTGCCGTTGCCGGCTTCCGGCCGGGGTGCGGCCACCGCCCGCTGGGCCGGCATCAGTCCGCCGCCGAGCAGCGCCACCGCCGCCAGCGTCGCGGCCGTCCGGATCGACCACCGTCCGGCGCGGTGGGTTACGTTCATGGTCATCTCACTCCTCACGCACAAGCCCAGAACAGGGCAACTTAGGCAAGCCTAACTTTCAGCTGTCGATGTGTGTGCGGTGTCCATCCACCGTCTCACCGGGCAGCGCCCCGGTTCAGCGGGTAGCGCTCGGGCTCACCGGGTGCCACCACGTCGCGCGCGGTTCATTCCTTCACCGGGGTCGGCGCCGTCCAGTCGGTGACGGCGCCGATCACCTCGGCGAAACGGGTCGTGTAGCGACGATGGCGCTCCGCCCGGCGCTCATCGGGCCAGCAGGGCGTCGAGCTTGGCGTAGCCGTCGTTGATGCCGACCTCCATGCCGGAGGCGAGCCAGGCGTCCCGGCTCTCGAAGCTGTCGGTCAGCGAGGTGGCGTGCAGCCGCGTCCAGCCGTCGCCCAGGTCGGTCAGGGTGAGGGTCTCCAGCGAGACGCCCTCGGGCATGCCCTCCCAGGTGAAGGTCTGCACGATCCGGTGCTCGCCGATCTCGTGGAAGCAGCCGCGGAAGGCCTGCAGGTCGTCGTCGCCGGCGTCGAAGTAGCGCCAGCTGCCGCCGGTGCGGGCGTCCCAGTGGTCGATGGTCATGGTGCGGTTGTCGGGTCCGACCCACTGGGTGAACAGCTCGGGGTCGACGTGCGCCCGGATCACCTGCGCCGGGGTGGCGCGGAAGTCGCGGGTGATGTGGATGATCGGAACCACCGGGTCGGCCTCGATGGTGGCGGTGGTGATGTGCTCGGTCATGATGTCTCTCCTTCGAGTGGCGGCGCGGCGGCCGCGCGGTTCTCGGGCAGTGCGGCCAGGACGTCGTCGAGCCGCCGGTAGCGCTGCTCGGCCAGCCGGGCGTAGTGCTCCACCCAGTCGGTCAGCCGACGCAGGGCGTCCGTCTCCAGGTGGACCAGCCGGCGCTGGGCCTGCGGACGCTTGCTGACCAGTCCGGCCGCCACCAGCACGTTGAGGTGCTTGGAGATGGCCTGGATGGTCATGTCGTACGGGGCGGCCAGCTCGCCGACCGTCGCGTCCCCGATCGCCAGCCGGGCGACCAGGTCGCGCCGGGTGGGATCGGACAGCGCCGCGAAGGCGGCGTCCAGCTGGTCCGTCATGGTGGTCCTTCTTCAACCGGTTGGTTGAATAACCGTACGACGGTCGGGCGAGTATTGTCAACCATCTGGTTGAACACATCCGCTCGCCAAACTATTTGCCGCTCGCTGAACTCAGCGAGCGGCAAATAGTTAGGCGAGCGCTGGGTGGGCGGCGCCGCAGCCGACGGCGACTTTGAACACTTCGGGGGACGCGGGTCCTCACTGAGGACATGACGGTGCTACCCACGCGACAGCTGCTCGGCACAGCGACAGGCGGCTATGCCCGGCTCGCCCGGCAGGTCCAAACGGGGCAACTGGTCCGGGTGCGGCGGGGCATGGTGGCTGAGAACGCCACCCTCACGCCATCGGAGACCCTGCACAGGGCGATCGAGGCCACCGCCCCGTTCCTGCAACGCGGTACCTGGTTCAGCCATCGGTCGGCGGCACTGATCCACGGCCTGCCGGCCGTCATCCGCTCCGGAGAACTGGTCGAGGTGACCCGGACGTTCGGGGGTCACGGCAACACCTCGCGTCATCTGCGGGCGCGTGCGGGAATCCTGGTGCCCGGCGAGGGGACCTGGGTCGACGGATTGCCCGCCACCACGCTGGCTCGCACCGTGCTCGACCTGGCGCGAACCCTGCCGTTCACCGAGGCCGTGATGATCGCCGACGCGGCCCTGCGGCTCGGCGCCGATCGGGACGAGTTGCTGGCCGGTGTCGGTGAGGGACGCGGGTGCCGCAAGGCCGAGCGTGTCCTGCTGTTCGCCGACCCGGCCAGCGAGAGTCCGGCGGAGTCCGAGTCCCGCGCCCGGATCGCCGCCGCGGGTCTCCCGGTTCCCGAGATCCAGGCGGTGATCCGGACGTCCACCGGCCGGTTCGTCGCCCGCGTCGACTTCCTCTGGCGTGCCAAGAAGGTGATCGGCGAGTACGACGGCGAAGGCAAGTACACCGGCGAGTACGGAGAGGCGCCGCTGGAGGTGGTCCAGCAGGAGAAGGAACGCCAGGCCGCACTGGAGGCCGAGGGCTACCTGGTTCTGCGTTGGGGGAAGAAGGTGCTGCGCCAGCCGGGCGAACTGGAGCGCCGAATCCGAGGCGCGCTGGCGTCCCGTCCGTTCGCTCTGCCCTACGGCGAGATGCTGGCATGAGCAGCCCGGCCGCCGGTTGCTCGCGTTCGTCCCGCCTCCTCATGCGCTCGCCTAACTATTTCCCGCTCGCTGAATTCAGCGAGCGGGAAATAGTTAGGCGAGCGTTCAGTGGGCGAGCGTTCGGTGAGTGGCGGACGAACCTCAGATGTCGGCCAGCGCCTCGGTGGGGGACGCCTTCGCCGCCCGGCGTCCGGGCAGCACGGACGCCAGCGCCGCGGCCAGGATCGCGATCGCCACCATGCCGAGGGTGAGCGGCAGGTCCACCACCAGCCGGACGTCGGCCTTCACCTGGGCGGCCAGCGCGGTGGCGCCGAGCCAGCCGAAGTAGATGCCGGCCGCCACGCCGACCGCGACTCCCACCACGGCCAGCAGCAGCGCCTCGATCAGCAGCATCACCCGTAGTGAACGGGCTTGCAGGCCGAGCGCTCGCATCAGCGCCGACTCGCGGGTGCGTTCCAGCACCGACAGGCCCAGGGTGTTGCTCACCCCGATCAGGGCGATCAGCACCGCCACCCCGAGCAGCGCGGTGGTGATGGTCAGCAGCAGGTTGAGCACCGACTCCATCGCCGCGGCTTCGATGACGGCACCGTTCACCTGGTACTTCTCGCTGCTGGCGATTTCGGCCACCGCGGTGGCGGCCGGCATCGCCTCCGCCCGGTTCGGCACGGACAGCCACAACATGGCGTCCGGCACCACGCCGCCCAGCTTGTCCAGGTTCGCCCGGGACACCAGCACCTGGCCGGACGACACCAGCGGCGAGGTAACCACCGTCAGCCGCAGGGTGTGGGACCGTCCCTTCAGCGTGGCCTGCTGACCGTTCGCGGCCTCGCCGACCCCGTCCGACACGTAGACCTGATCGTCCGGGATCGCCGCCGGCGCCTTGGCCGCGACGGCGGCCGCCTCCGGCACGTAGCCGAGCACGATCAGCCCTTCGGTCTCCGCGGAACCACGGGTGAAGTTCACCGTGGTCGCGGGCAGCACCGCCGTCGCCTCGACGCCGGAGACCCGGCTGAGTTGGTCGATCAGCTCGCGCGGCAGCGACTTCTCGAGGCCCCAGTCGGCGACCGCGATGTCCACCGGACGCTGCTGGTCGATCTGCTCCAGGATGGACGCCCGCGCGCTCGCCGTGCCGACCTGCAGGGTGACGATCAGCCCGACGGCCAGCATCAGCGCGGTCGCGGTGGTGGACGCGCGCCGCGGGTTGCGCAGCGCGTTCTGCGCGGCCAGT